>NZ_CAMPHH010000017.1 GCF_946885855.1 uncultured Actinotalea sp.
GTGGCGGGGCGACGGGGCACGGGCGGGCGTCCTGCTCGAGCGGGCCCTCGAGCTCGATGCGACCTACCGGCTCGCGGTACTCGTGCACGAGGCGCTGGGGCACGGCATGCCGCCGGGGTGGCTGGCCGCGGAACGGCGCGTGCAGGGGCGCCCGAACCCGTGTCCGGGACCATCGGTGGGCGGCGCCGGCTCGTGATCGGGTAGCGTCGCGACGTCGCTGCTGCCGCCGTCGGAGGAGGACCCATGAGCGTCGTGGTCGGCTACGTTGCCACTGCCGAGGGAGGGGCCGCGCTCGACGTGGCCCTCACGGAGGCGCAGCGCCGCGGCGTCCGGCTCGTCGTCGTGCTCAGCGAGCGGGGTCAGCGGTTCGGTTCCGAGCCCACCGACCTCGAAGGAGCGGCGCAGGAGGTGCGGACGCGCCTGGCGGACAGCGGGGTGCCCTTCGAGGTGCGGCAGACGGCGCGGGGGCGCGACGTGGCCGACGACATCATCGGCGCGGCCGTCGAGGAGTCCGCAGAGCTCATCGTCATCGGGCTCCGGCGGCGCAGCCCGGTCGGCAAGCTCATCCTCGGCTCCAACGCGCAGCGGATCCTGCTCGACGCGCCCTGCCCCGTGCTCGCGGTCAAGCCCACCGCGTCCTGACCTGTCCCGACCTGCCCTGACCGGAGCTGCGGAGGAGCTTGCCGCAGCCCGCTGACGGCGATCGGACGGCACCCCCGAACGGCCGCCCCGGCGACCCTCTCCGGGGCGCCGGACGTTACAATGGTGCTTCGATCCCGGACCTTCCCTCCCAGCCCTGGTGCGCCGAAAGGTTCTCTCTTGCCCTCCCAGACTTCCCGTCCTGCCCTCCCGCGCGAGTTCGAGAACCCTGCTCTGCAGGAGCTCGTCCGCGTCGGTCGCACCCACGGCACCGTCGACGCGGAGGCCTTCCGCTCCGCGTGCGAGGTGGCCCAGGTGGCGCCGGCCCGGCTTCGCGCGGTCCTCCGTGGGCTGCAGGACGCAGGGATCGGCGTGGCGGAGCCCGTCGCCCGACCCGCCGTGGCCGCGGCGGCAGCGCGCCGGACCGGAGCGACCACCGTGAAGGCGCCCGAGGCCGGGGACGAGGCGGAGTCGACGCCCAAGAAGGCGACCAAGCGGGCCAGGACCGCGACGAGCAGCGCGGCGAAGACGGCGGGCGCGACCAGCGCGCCGCGCGCGGCGTCCAAGGCGACGGCCGCGAAGGGCAAGGTCGCCGCCAAGGCGACGGACGACGCCGTGGACGGGGACGACGACGCGGAAGCCGACGACGTCGAGCCGGACCTGTCCGAGGTCGTGGCGACGGACGAGGTCGACGCGGACGCCGACACGCCCGTCGAGGCGGACGGCGAGACCACGGACGAGGACGCCGAGCCCGCGGTCGCCGCGGCCAAGCCCGAGGACGAGGACACCGGCTTCACCTACTCCGACGCCGACGACGACGACGCGCCGGCGCAGCAGGTCGTCACGGCGGGCGCCACGGCGGACCCGGTCAAGGACTACCTCAAGCAGATCGGCAAGGTCGCCCTGCTCAACGCCGAGCAGGAGGTCGAGCTCGCCAAGCGCATCGAGGCAGGCCTCTTCGCCGAGGAGAAGCTCGCCGGGGCGACCAACATGGAGCCGAAGCTCCGGCGCGAGCTCGAGTGGATCGCGCAGGACGGCCGTCGGGCGAAGAACCACCTGCTCGAGGCGAACCTGCGGCTGGTGGTCTCCCTCGCCAAGCGCTACACCGGGCGCGGCATGCTCTTCCTCGATCTCATCCAGGAGGGCAACCTGGGTCTGATCCGTGCGGTCGAGAAGTTCGACTACACCAAGGGCTACAAGTTCTCGACGTACGCCACCTGGTGGATCCGGCAGGCCATCACGCGTGCCATGGCCGACCAGGCGCGGACCATCCGCATCCCCGTGCACATGGTCGAGGTCATCAACAAGCTCGCCCGGGTCCAGCGGCAGATGCTGCAGGACCTCGGCCGCGAACCGACGCCGGAAGAGCTCGCCAAGGAGCTCGACATGACGCCCGAGAAGGTCGTCGAGGTCCAGAAGTACGGGCGCGAGCCGATCTCGCTGCACACGCCCCTGGGCGAGGACGGCGACAGCGAGTTCGGCGACCTCATCGAGGACTCCGAGGCGATCGTCCCGGCGGACGCGGTGAGCTTCACGCTCCTGCAGGAGCAGCTGCACCAGGTGCTGGACACGCTCTCGGAGCGCGAGGCCGGCGTGGTGTCGATGCGCTTCGGGCTGACCGACGGTCAGCCGAAGACCCTGGACGAGATCGGCAAGGTCTACGGCGTGACCCGGGAGCGGATCCGCCAGATCGAGTCCAAGACGATGTCGAAGCTGCGGCACCCCAGCCGGTCGCAGGTCCTGCGCGACTACCTCGACTGACGGGCGTGTCACGTCGGACCACGGGGTGGGTGCTGCTCGCCTCCGCCCTGGTCGGCGCCACCGTCGTCGGAGTGATCGGGACGCGGGAGGGCCGCATCGACGGTGGGCTGCTCGCGATCACCGTGCTGGCGGTGGTGGCCGCCGCGGTGACCGTGGCGCTCGACCGACGAGTGCTCAGCAGGCGCTCGCCGGACGACGACCTCGGCCCACGCGGCGCGCGGCAGCGGGGCGCAGGGCGGACGCGAGCGGGCGGCTCCGCCCCGCGCCGGCAGGAGCGCACGGGGTACTGAGCCTCGCGCCGGACGAGGCCGGCACGGCCCCGCACCCTGGGGACGTTCGCCTCTCGACGCGCCCCGCAGGAGGCGGGAGCGTCGAGGCATGGGCAGAGGGGCGGACCGGGTCCTCGCAGTCGTCGTCGTCGCGGTGCTCGTCCTGGGCGTGCTGGTGGCCTGGGCCGCCACCCGGCGCGAGCCGGTGCAGTTCGAGGTGGGATCCCCGGAGTCCACCGTGCAGCAGTACGTCACCGCGGTGGTCGACCGGGACGTCGAGGGGACGGGGAGCCTCGTCGTGGACGGGGCGTGCACGCTCGGTGACCTGACCAGGGTGACCGTGCCGGGGTCCGTCCGGGTCGTCCTGGCGGGGACCACGGTGCGCGACGACGAGGCCTCTGCCCGGCTCGAGGTGACCCAGGGGTCGCAGGGGATCCTCGGCGACGGGTGGACGAGCGAGGAGGTCGTCCACCTCGTCCGCGAGGGCGGGGACTGGCGGGTGACCCCCGACTCCTGGCCCCTCTACGGCTGCGACGGGTGGTGGGACCGGTGATCGGGGTCGTGCTCAGTCTGCTCCTCACCGCGGCACCGGTCGTGCTGCTGGTCCTGCTCGTGCGCCGGATGACCCGGCCCGGCGGCGGCGCCGTCGACGGCCGCAGCGTCCGTCGGTTCTTCCAGTACGCGGTGCTCTACGGCTTGGTCCTCGTCGCGGGGTCCGGCGTCACGGGGCTCCTGGCCCGCGCCGTCGGGCCACCGACGATGGCGGTCGGCGACGACGCGGAGCTCGCCCGTGCGTTGACGTTCACGCTCGTGGGCCTGCCTCTGCTCGTGGCCGTCGTGCTGTGGACCCGCAGGGTGCACCGGCGCGAGAGCGAGGAGCGGACCGCCGCGGGCTGGGCGGTCTACACGACGGTCGCGGCGCTGACGGCGCTGGTCATGACGATGGCCGAGCTGCACGCCGTGGTCTCCGACGCCGTGGAGGGGCGCTGGGCGGCGTCGTCCGCCGTCGCGTTGCTCGTGTGGGGAGGGCTGTGGGTCCTGCACGTCCGGCTCGTCCGACGGACGGTACCGGCGCCTTCCGCCCGCCCCCACCTCGCCGCCGGGTCGCTCGTCGGCCTCGGCACCCTGCTCGTCGGCCTGACGGCCGTCATCGCCGACGCCGGACGCGTGCTCGTGCTGGAGCGGGGCGTGGACCGGCTCGTGAGCACGACGGACGGAGGGGCGCTGGCGCTCGCCGTGACCGGGGCACTCGTGTGGTCGTGGTACTGGCTGGGGGCGTACCGTCGAGGCCGTCCCGACGGTCTCTGGCTCGTGTACGTCCTGCCGATCGGGGTGGGCGCGTCGCTCGTCATGGCGGTGGTCGGGGCCGGCCTCGCGTCCTACTCGACGCTGGTGTGGTTCCTCGGTGACCCGGCGGGGACCGCGGTGGAGCACTTCGCCGGCACCCCGGCCGCCGTCGGTGCGGCGTTCGTCGGCGGCGTCAGCTGGTGGTACCACCGCCAGGTGCTCCGGGGCGCAATGGAGCACGAGCGCAGCGAGGTGGACCGAGCGCACGACTACCTCATGACAGGGATCGCCCTGCTCGCGGCCGGCGCCGGGGTGGCCGTGCTCGTCGCGGCCGCGATCGAGGTGCTCCTCCCGCCCGCCGTGGCGGAGCGCGGCGCCTCCCTGGCCAACTCCCTCCTGGCGGCGGTCACCCTCCTCGTCGTCGGCGGCCCGCTGTGGTGGGCCTTCTGGCGGGGTGTCCGGCACGCGACGGCGCGTGCGACGGCGGCCGAGGTCGGCTCGCCCGTCCGGCGTGTGTACCTGCTGATCCTCTTCGGCCTCGGTGCCGTCGCCGCGGTCGTGACCGTGCTGGTGGCGAGCTACACGGCCATCAGCGCCGTCCTCGACACCGGGTTCGAGGCGGCCACGGTGGGGGAGATGCGGATCCCGCTCGGCATCCTCGTCGCGACCGCGGCGATCTCGGGGTACCACTGGCGCGTGTACCGCGACGACCGGCGCAGCGCGCCGCGCGCCGGGGCGGCAGGGCCCACCGGACGCCGCGGCCCGCACTACGTCCTGCTCATCGGCGCGCCCGACGACGGCGTCGTGGCGGCGGTGCGGCGGGCGACCCGGGGCGAGGTCCACCTGTGGGTGCGGACGGACGCGCCCGCGACGCCCTGGGTCGCCGACGAGGTGGTGGCAGCGGTCACCGCCGACCCGCACCCGGCCCTCGCCGTCATCGGCGACGCCGACGGGCTCCGGAGCATCCCGATCGCCCGCGCGTGAGCCGCCGGCCGACGGCCGGAGGGATCATGCTGGGCCGTCAGCCCCCGACGCCCGCCAGCACCGCCACGAGCCAGGTGCCCGCGGCGGCGAGCGCGAGCGTCAGCTCGACGAGCAGCCCCAGCGCGGTGGCCCGCAGCGAGAGCAGCGCGGACGCGCGGGCGGCGTCGACGTCGCGGAGCCGGGCGAGCTCGGCGAGGAAGAGACCCAGCGCGAAGAAGAGGAAGAGCCCGAGGACCGGGATGACGAAGAAGCCCACGATCCCCGCCAGCCCGGCGAGCACGAGGGTGCGGCGGGGGACACCGGACGCCGCGACACGGCGCCCGGTGATGACGTAGGTCGCCAGGTTCCCCAGCAGGAGGAGGACGACGACGACGGCGAACGTGCCCCAGGCGCCGGGCGTCCCGCGGTCGAGCGCCCACAGCAGGACGGAGCCCCCGATCGTCAGGGAGCCGGGGATCACCGGGACGACGACCCCGACGAGCCCGACGAGCACGCCGATCCCGACGAGCACCTCGACCAGGTCCATGTGTCTCCTCGTCCGGGTGGGTGATGGGCCGGTGGGGGCGAGCGGCCCGGTCGTCACCGGCGGCGGCCTGAGGACCGCGGTGACCGGGCCGCACGGGGCCGGCGGGATGCGGCACAGGGCCCGACCGGGTGGTGCCGGTCGGGCCCTGCGAGGGTCGTCGGAGGTTCAGCGGGCCGGGGCGCCGTGCTCCTCGAGGAGGCGGTCGGTCTCGTCCTGGATGTCGACGGCCACCTCGGCGAAGGCCGAGGCGTGCCGGCGCGCGTGGTGTGCGCAGAAGAGCAGCTCGCCCGTGGGCAGCACCACCCGGACGTAGGCCTGGGCGCCGCAGCGGTCACAGCGGTCGGCCGCGGTCAGCGGGGATCTCGTCGTGGTCGTCACGCGGACCATGAAAGCATCCGCGGGCACCCCAGGCCCTCCCGAACGGTCCGGGTTCGCTGACCGCGTAGCGCGCATCCTGCCGACGGGCCGGCGTGCGGCACGTCGCGCCGGGCGTGTCGGACCGAGCGTCTACCCTCGGGGGCGTGACGAGCACGCTGTCGGAGTCCAGCTACACCGCCCGCCACCTCTCGGTCCTGGAGGGCCTGGAGGCGGTGCGCAAGCGTCCGGGCATGTACATCGGGACCACCGACTCCCGAGGGCTCATGCACTGCCTCTGGGAGATCATCGACAACGCGGTGGACGAGGCGCTCGGCGGGCACTGCGACGCCATCGACATCGTGCTCCACGCGGACAGCTCCGTCGAGGTGCGGGACAACGGCCGCGGCATCCCGGTCGACGTCGAGCCGAAGACGGGGCTGACGGGCGTCGAGGTCGTCTTCACCAAGCTCCACGCGGGCGGCAAGTTCGGCGGGGGCTCGTACGCGGCCTCCGGAGGTCTGCACGGCGTGGGTGCCAGCGTGGTCAACGCCTTGAGCTCCCGGCTCGACGTCGAGGTGGACCGGGGTGGCCGGACGTACCGGATGACGTTCCACCGCGGGGAGCCGGGCGTGTACGCGGACGCCGGGCGTCCTGACCCCGACGCGACCTTCACGCCGTTCATCGATGCGTCCGAGCTCGCCGTCGTCGGCAAGCTGGCGCGCGGACGCACCGGGACCCGCGTGCGCTACTGGGCGGACCGGCAGGTCTTCCCCAAGACGGCGGTGTTCTCCTACGACGAGCTCGTGTCGCGGGTGCGCCAGACGACGTTCCTCGTCCCCGGGCTGACCGTCACGGTCCGGGACGAGCGCGGCCTGCCGGGCACGCCGGGCCAGGACGGTCCCCACGAGGAGACCTTCGTCCACCACGGGGGCGCCGTCGACTTCGTCGACTTCCTCGCGCCGGACGCGCCGATCACCGACACCTGGCGACTCACCGGGTCGGGGACGTTCACCGAGACCGTGCCGGTGCTGGACGACCGCGGTCACCTCACCTCGCGCGCGGTCGAGCGCGAGTGCGAGGTCGACGTCGCGCTGCGCTGGGGGACCGGGTACGAGACCGAGGTCCGGACCTTCGTCAACATCATCGCGACACCCAAGGGTGGGACGCACCTGGCGGGGTTCGAGCAGAGCCTGCTCAAGACGCTGCGCAAGGCGGTGGAGCAGAACGCACGGCGGCTGAAGGTGTCGACGAAGGACTCGAGCGAGCGCCTGGAGAAGGACGACGCCATGGCCGGCCTCACGGCCGTCCTCACGGTCCGGCTCGCGGAGCCGCAGTTCGAGGGCCAGACGAAGGAGGTCCTCGGCACCGGTCCGGTGCGCGGCATCGTCGCCAAGGTGGTCGAGAAGGAGCTCACGGCGCTGCTCACCTCGAGCAAGCGCGACCACAAGGCCCAGGCGTCCCTCCTGCTCGACAAGGTCGTGGCCGAGATGCGGGCGCGCCTGTCGGCGCGGAAGCAGAAGGAGATCTCCCGACGCAAGAACGCGCTGGAGACCTCCGCGCTGCCGGCGAAGCTCGCGGACTGCCGCAGCGACGACGTCGACCGCAGTGAGCTCTTCATCGTGGAGGGCGACAGTGCACTGGGCACCGCCAAGCTCGCACGGAACTCCGACTTCCAGGCGCTGCTGCCCATCCGGGGCAAGATCCTCAACGTCCAGAAGGCGTCGATCAGCGACATGCTCCGCAACGCGGAGTGCGCGGCGATCATCCAGGTCATCGGGGCGGGCTCGGGGCGCAGCTTCGACCTCGACGCTGCCCGCTATGGCAAGGTCGTGCTCATGACGGACGCCGACGTCGACGGCGCGCACATCCGGACGCTGCTGCTGACCCTCTTCTTCCGGTACATGCGGCCCCTCGTCGATGCGGGCCGGGTCTACGCGGCCGTCCCGCCGCTGCACCGCGTGGAGGTCGTCGGCAGCGGGTCCCGCAAGAACGAGTACGTCTACACGTACTCGGAGGCGGAGCTCGCCTCGACGCTCAAGAAGCTGCAGAAGGCGGGACGCCGCTACAAGGAGGACATCCAGCGCTACAAGGGCCTCGGGGAGATGGATGCCGACCAGCTCGCGGAGACCACGATGGACCCGCGCCACCGCACCCTGCGGCGGGTGACGGCGCAGGACGCAGCGGCCGCGGAGCGCGTCTTCGAGCTCCTCATGGGCTCGGAGGTCGCGCCGCGGCGGGACTTCATCGTGGCCGGGGCGGCCCAGCTGGACCGCGCTCGCATCGACGCGTGACCGGTCGCGCTGGACCGCGGTCGCACCGACGCGTGACCGGCCTGGCGGGACCGCGCTGGCACCGCCGCGTGACCGACGCCCCGGCACCGCGTGACCGGTCGGCGCCGGCCGTCGGACGTCGACCAGGGGCGGCGCCGTCCGGTCCAGCGCGTCTACGGTGGACACCGTGACCGACCTGGAACCCGCCCGCGCCGAGGCCGAGCGCCCCTCCGCCCTCGGTGACCTCGCCGCCCGGGCCGGAGCACCCGCCGTGCTCGATCTCCCGCCCGCGCACCTGGACCTCGACTGGCGCCCGCTCAGCGCCGCGGACGCAACCGGCCTGCACCGGCTCCTCGCGGCGATCGAGGACGCGGACGCCAACCACATGCGGACGTCGGCGGCGGAGGTGAGCGAGATGCTCGGTGCGCCGTGGAAGGACCTCGGCACGGACACGCTGGTCGGCGTCGACGGTGAGGGGGTGTTCCGGGCGTACGCGCTCGTGGAGGTCCGGCCCGGCGACCAGCGCACGGTGCGCGCCTTCCTGCGCGGCGGTGTCCACCCGGCATGGCGCGGCCGCGGCGTGGGGCCGGCGGTGCTCGCCTGGATGGAAGGGCGCGGGCGGCAGATGCTCGCGGCGACGGGCAGGGACGTGCCCGGCCGGCTGGCCGTCTACGTCGACGACCACCAGCGCGACCAGCGGCGGCTCTACGCCGCCGCGGGCTTCAGCCCGATCCGCTGGTACACCCAGATGCGGCGTGACCTGGCCGACCCGGTGCCCGACGCGCCGGCGCCCGCGGGGCTGCACGTGGTGCCGTGGAGCGAGGAGCTCGACGACGCCGTCCGGCTGGCCCACAACGAGGCGTTCGTCGACCACTGGGGCACGGAGCCGCAGACGCGCGAGACCTGGCAGAACGACCAGAGCTGCTTCGCCCCCACGTGGAGCTTCGTCGCCCTGGACTCCACCGGCGGCGCCGACGTGCCAGCGGGCGGAGCCCCCGTGGTCGCCGGCTACCTGCTGTCGGGCCGCTACGAGCAGGACTGGCCGGTGCTCGGCTACCGGTGCGGCTACACCGACCTGCTCGGCGTCCGGCCCGCCTACCGCGGCCAGGGGCTGGCGGTGACGCTGCTCGCGGCGGCCATGCGCGCGTATCTCGCGGACGGCATGGAGTACGCGGCCCTCAGCGTCGACACGGCCAACCCCAGTGGGGCGCACACGCTGTACGAGCGGCTCGGGTACGAGCCGGTGCACGGCGAGATCCTCTACAGCGTCGAGATCTGACACCGCCGCGGCCCGCGCCGGCGTCGACCGTGTCGGGCGCCGGCCGATCCGCAGCAGCAGGACCGCCCGGCGCGACCACGGTCACCCCAGCGCGTGCACGGGGGCGGCGAGGGGGGTGCCCGATCCGTCGCGGCGGTCCACGGGCGCAGGCAGGTCGACCGCCTGTCCCGCCGAGCCGGTCGCGCGCGCGGGGGCCGGACCGACCCAGGCGTGCAGGAGCGCGTCCTCGCCGCGGAGGAACCGGTGCACCCGGACGCCGCCCGTCGCGCGTCCCTTCGCCGGGTACAGCGCGAACGGGGTCACCTTCGCCGTCCCGGCCTGGGTGCCCGGCAGGGCGTCCGAGGCGCCGGCGACGGTGACGACGTGCGCCGCGGCGACGTCGTCGACCGCGGAGCGCGGGACCGCGCCGAAGGACAGGACGCGCGCGTCCGTGGCGACCTTGATGCCGGCCATGCCGCCGGCCGGCCGGCCCTGCGGCCGGACCGCCGAGGCCGGGAAGTGCAGGAGCTGGGCGTCCGTGGTGACGAGGACCAGCTCGTCGTCGTCCGTCACGCTGCAGGCGCCGACCACCTCGTCCCCGTCGCGCAGGCCGATGACGTCCCAGGCGTCCCGGCTCGGGGCGGCCTCGGCGACGACCCGCTTCACCACGCCGGCGGCGGTGGCGAGGGCGAGCGTCGGCGCGTCCGCGGCGAGCGCGACGAGGGCGAGCACCCGCTCACCGGACGGGAGGTCGAGCACCTCGGACACGGGGACGCCGCCGGACAGGGACGGCGGGCCGTCGGTCGGCGGCACGGCGGGCAGGTCCAGCACGCTGAGCCGCACGACGCGGCCGCGGGACGTCACGGCGCCGACGTCCGCCCGGGCGGTCGTGGCCACGCGGGACACGACGACGTCGTGCTGGGACCGGCGCCCCTCCCGTGCCGGCACGGCGTCCCCCGCCGTGCGGGCGAGCAGGCCGGTGCCGGACAGCAGCGCCCAGCACGGCTCGTCGGCCACCTCTAGCGGAGCCGCGGCCGCCGCCGTGGTCGCCGTGGCGCCCGCGGACTCCAGGAGGATCGTGCGGCGCGGCGTCCCGAAGGTCTGCGCGACGTCGGCCATCTCGGCGCTGACGACGGCCCGCAGCCGGCGGTCGTCGCCCAGGATCGCCTCGAGCTCCGCGATCTCCGCTCGCAGCTGCTCGGCCTCCTTCTCCAGCTCGAGCCGGGAGAACCTGGTCAGCCGGCGCAGCCGCAGCTCGAGGATGTACTCGGCCTGCGGCTCGGAGAGGTCGAACACGCCCATGAGCCGCCCGCGCGCCACCTCGGCCGTGTCCGAGGTCCGGATGACCTGGATGACCTCGTCGATGTCCAGGATCGCGACGAGCAGACCCTCGACGAGGTGCAGGCGCTCCTGGCGCCGCGCGAGCCGGTGCGCGGAGCGTCGACGCACCACCGTGAGGCGGTGGTCGACCCAGACCACGAGGAGCTCCCGCAGCCCGAGGGTCCGCGGCTGGCCGTCCACGAGGGCGACGTTGTTGATCCCGAAGGAGTCCTCCATCGGGGTGTAGCGGTACAGCTGCTCGAGCACGGCCTCCGGGTTGAACCCGGTCTTGACCTCGACCACGAGGCGCAGCCCGTTCTGGCGGTCCGTGAGGTCCGTGACGTCGGCGATGCCCGAGAGCTTCTTCGCCTGGACGCCCTCCTTGATCTTCTCGATGACCTTCTCGGGGCCGACCGTGTAGGGCAGCTCGGTGACGACGATGCCCTTGCGCCGGGGTGTGACGCTCTCGATGCGTGCCGCCGCCCGAGTGCGGAAGGAGCCCCGGCCGGACCGGTAGGCGTCCCGCACCCCGTCCAGGCCGACGATCTTGCCGCCGCTCGGCAGGTCCGGACCGGGCACGAAGCGCATGAGGTCCTCGACCGTGGCGTCCGGGTGGTCGACCAGGTGACGCGCCGCGGCGACCACCTCGACGAGGTTGTGCGGCGCCATGTTCGTGGCCATGCCGACGGCGATCCCCGACGCACCGTTGACCAGCAGGTTCGGGATGGCGGAGGGCAGCACCCCGGGCTGGGTGAGCTTGTTGTCGTAGTTCGGGACGAAGTCGACGGTGTCCTCGTCGAGGTCGGCGACCATGGCCATCGCCGCGGGCGCGAGACGGGCCTCGGTGTACCGGGCCGCCGCGGGGCCGTCGTCCAGCGAGCCGAAGTTGCCGTGCCCGTCGACCAGCGGCAGGCGCAGCGAGAAGGGCTGCGCCATGCGCACGAGGGCGTCGTAGATGGCGGCGTCGCCGTGCGGGTGCAGCTTGCCCATCACCTCGCCGACGACGCGGGCCGACTTCACGTGGCCACGGTCGGGGCGCAGCCCCATGTCGGCCATCTGGAACAGGATCCGGCGCTGCACGGGCTTGAGGCCGTCACGGGCGTCCGGCAGCGCGCGGGAGTAGATGACCGAGTAGGCGTACTCGAGGAACGAGCCCTCCATCTCGGTCGCGACGTCGATGTCGACGATGCGTTCCTCGACGGGTTCCGCGGACTGCGTCGGGCCGGGCGTGCGGCGGGCCATCGGTGCGGGTGCTCCTCGGCTGGGTCGGAGGGGTCGGGCCGGTCGCCGTGGCGAGCGGCCCGACGGGTCCGTCCGGTGCGCGGTCGCCCCGGGACGCGACCATTGTCGCGGGTGCCGGACGACCCGTGGTGCAGGCGCGCTGCGCGCCGCGGGCACCACACCGGACGGGGGACCCTCGTCGCGGCGCCCGTGCCGTCTAGCCTGGTGCGATGACGGTGGACGGAGCCGCGCCCGCGTACCCCCGGTACTGGGAGGCCGACGTCGTCCTGCGCGACGGCGGCACGGCGCACGTCCGGCCCATCCTGCCGACCGATGCGGAGGCGCTGCAGGAGTTCCACGTCCGGCAGTCCGAGCGGTCGACCTACTTCCGCTTCTTCGCGCCGCTGGAGCGCCTGCCCGAGTCCGACCTGCGCCGCTTCACGCACGTCGACCACCAGGACCGCGTCGCCCTGCTCGCGCTCGCCGGTGAGGGCGACGCGGAGCGGATCATCGCGGTCGCACGGTACGACCGGGTCGACCCGCGCAGCGCGGAGGTGGCGTTCAACGTCGCCGACGACCACCACGGTCGCGGCCTCGGCTCCGTGCTCCTGGAGCACCTCGCCGCCGCGGCCCGGGAACGGGGCCTCGCCCGGTTCACCGCCGAGGTCCTGCCCCAGAACGCCCAGATGATCGCGGTGTTCCGGGAGGCCGGCTACGTGGTCAGCCAACGCCTCGACGACGGGATCCTCACGGTCTCCTTCGACCTGGACCCCACCGAGCGCTCCCGAGCTGTCATGGCGGACCGGGAGCACCGGGCCGAGGCGCGCAGCGTCCGGGGGCTGCTGGACCCGGCGAGCGTGCTCGTCGTGGTCGCGGGTGAGGACGGCAGCGTCACCGAGCGGCGGCTCGCCGCGGCGGTGGTGCGCCACCTGGTGGGCTCCGCCGCCGGGGGCGGGCCGGCCGTGCACGTCGTGGACCCCGCGGACGTCCTCGCGGTGGACGGTGCTGACCACGCCGGCGGTGCTCCGCGGGGGCAGGAGCCAGGGCACGGCCCCGCCCCGGAACCGGACCGCGGCGGCGCCCGCGTCGCGAGGTACGCGTCCGTCGAGGACGTGGACGGGACGGTCGACCTCGTCGTGCTGGCGGTCCCGGCCGAGACGTCCGCGGACGTCGTACGGCGGTGCGCCCGGCTGCGCCCCCGCGCCGTCGTCGTCCTGTCCGGCGGCTTCGCCGAGGTCGGGCCGGAGGGGCTCGGGCGCCAGCGCGACCTGCTGCGCAGCGCCCACGCGGCGGGGATGCGCGTCCTGGGACCGGCGACCTTCGGCTTCCTGCGCCAGGTGCGCGACGACGGTGCGGTGCGCACCGTGAACGCCTCGCTCGCGCACGAGCTGCCCGAGCCGGGCCGCCTCGGCCTGTTCTGCCAGTCGGCACCGCTGGCCGTCGGCCTGCTGGAGTCCGCGCGGCGGCGGCGGATCGGCGTCTCGACGTTCGTGTCGTCGGGCAACCGGGCCGACGTCTCCGGCAACGACGTCATGCAGTTCTGGACCGAGGACCCTGCCACCGACGTCGTGGGCCTGTACCTGGAGTCGATCGGCAACCCGCGGAAGTTCTCGCGGGTCGCCCGCCGCCTGGCCGCGACGAAGCCGGTGGTCGTGCTCACCGCGGGCAGGTCCGGGCACGTCATCCCGGCCGGGCACGCCGTGCGCCTCACGCGGGTGCCGCGGCAGGCGCTGGACGAGCTGCTGCGCCAGTCCGGTGTGATCCGGGTCGACAGCCAGCACCAGCTGCTGGACGTCGCGCAGCTGCTCGTGCACCAGCCTCTGCCCGCGGGCCGACGCGTCGCCGTCGTCGCCGGCTCGGAGCCGCTCGCCGCGCTCGCCGCGGAGGCCGCCGCGTCGGCGGGCCTGACCGTCAGCGGACGCTGGACCATGGTGGACGACGACGCCGCGGCCCTCGAGGCCCAGCTCGTCGCCCTCGCCGCGGACCGGGAGGCGCACGACGCCCTGGTCGTCGTCCACGTCCCGACGGTCGGACCGACGGACCCGGCGGTGCCCCGGGCCGTGGCCAGGGCGGCCGCGGTGACCGGCACCACCACCGTCGCCTGCATGCTCGGGCTGCGGGGGATCACCGCAGAGCTCTCCGCGGCCGACGTGACGGGCGCCGTGCGGGTCGTGCCGGCGTACGCGGCACCGGAGGACGCGGTCCTCGCCCTGTCCGGGGCGGTCCGCTACAGCGCCTGGCGCTCCGCGGACCACGGCCGGCCGCTCCGGCTCGAGGGGGTCGACCCCGCGGGTGCGCGGCGCCTCGTCGCCGAGCGCATGGGGGCGGGCGGGCCGGGCGTCCGCACGCTCGACCAGGCCTCCGTGGCCGAGCTGCTGCGCTGCTACGGCATCGAGCTGTGGCCGACGGTCGTGGTCCGCGACGCGGCCGAGGCCGTCGCGGCGGCCGACCGGCCAGCTCCGGCACCGGATCGACCTCGGGGGGGTCCGGCTCGACCTCGCCGACGCCGCGTCGCTCGTCGCCGCGATGGACCAGATGCGCGCGCACCTGGCGTCCTCCGGTCAGGAGGGCGGGCCCTTCGAGGTCCAGCGGATGGCCCCGCCCGGGCCGGCCTGCGTCATCCGGTCGGCGGAGGACCCGCGGTTCGGCCCGGTCGTCTCCTTCGGGCTCGCGGGCGACGCCGTGGATCTGCTGGGTGACATGAGCCACGGCATCGCGCCGCTGACCGACGCCGACGTCCGCGACATGGTCCGGGCCGTCCGGGCGGGCCCCCGCCTCTTCGGCTACCGCGGTCTGCCGCCGGCGGACGTGGCGGCCCTCGAGGACGTCCTCGCCCGGGTGAGCGTCCTCGCCGACGACGTCCCGGAGCTGCACCACCTCGAGCTGCACCCCGTGGTCGTCGGCGAGCGCGGCGCCGCGGTGCTCGGCGCGCAGGTGCAGCTGGCCGAGACCGACCGGGTCGACAGCGGGCGACGGGTGCTCCCCGCCTGACGCCGTCCCCGGTGACGCCGAGGGCACGCGGTGACCCACGAGGTCCTCCCCAGCCCCCGGCCCACGCCGCGGGGGACGGCCTCGGGGTGGGAGGATGTGCCGGTGCCCACGACGAAGGACCTCCGCGCCGCCCTGGACATCGCCGGCTACTACCCCGAGCTCGTGGCCGACGTGCTCGACGTCGCCCTGGGGGGCGAGGACGTCGTGGCCCACCTCGTCCACCCCGAGACGACGTTCGACGCGGCCGAGGTGCGCCGGCACGTGACCGTCCTCGTGCTGACGCCGACGCGGCTGGTCCTGGCCCACGTGGACGACCACCCGGCGGACTCGGTGCACCCGTCGGCGAGCGCCTCGGCGACGACCGAGTCCGTCCCGCTGGAGCAGGTCCACACGGTCGGCCTCACCCATGTCGTCCCCGTGCCCGAGCGCCACCGGGCGGGCGCCACCCCCGCGGAGCTCACCCTCGCCCTCGGCTGGGGTGCCGTGCGGCGGATCGACCTCGAGCCGGCCACGTGCGGCGACCCCGACTGCGACGCCGACCACGGCCTGTCCGGGACGAGCTCGCCGGACGACGTCGTCGTCCGGGTCTCGGCGCGCGCCGAGGGCAAGGACGCCGTGCGCGCTGCCGTGGCCTTCGCCCGGGCCCTGTCGACGGCCACCGCCCGCGTGCGAGGGCGCGCGTGACGGCGGTGACCGACGCCCTCGGCACCGCAGGCTTCGTCCTGCCGGACTACGGCGGCCTCTGCCTGGACCGGGTGCTGCCGGCGGCGATCGGGGCGCTCGGCGCCACGGTCCCCGCCGGGGCGGGCGACGCCGCCGCGGCCGCCGGGCAGCTGGGGGTGCCCGCCACCGACCGGGTGGTGGTCGTCCTCGTCGACGGCCTCGGCCAGCGCATGCTCGCGGAGCGTGCGGGCCACGCGCCGTTCCTGCGTCGCCTGCTGCCGCAGGCACGCGTCCTGACGTGCGGCTTCCCCTCGACGACGGCGACGTCGATGGGCCTGCTCGGGACGGGGTGCGGGACGGGACGCACGGGTCTGGCCGGGTACACCGTGCGCAACCCGGCCGACGGTGGCCTCGCGAACCTGGTGTCGTGGGACGGCGCCGGGGAGCCCCGGCGGTGGCAGCGCGAGCCGTCGCTGCTGTCGTACGCGGCGGAGCAGGGCGTGCGGGTCCACTCGGTGGGCCCCGCCGCCTTCGCCGGCTCGGGGCTGACGGAGGCCGCGCTGTCCGGCGCGACGTACGTGGGCGCCGAGACGCTGGAGGCACGGGTCGACGCCGCGCTCCGGGTGCTGCGCAGCGGCCCGGGTCTCGTCTACCTCTACTGGGGCCACGTCGACAAGGTCGGGCACCAGCACGGGTGGCGCTCGCCGGAGTGGGGCGACGAGCTCGCCGCCGCCGACGCCGAGCTCGGCCGCCTCGCGCGGTCGGTGCCCCGGGGGACCGTCGTGCTCGTCACCGCCGACCACGGCATGGTCGACATCGACCCCGCGCTGCTCGTGGACGTGGCCGGGGACCCCGACCTGCGGGCGGACGTCGAGCTGGTCGCGGGCGAGCCGAGGGCGACCCACGTGCACGCGGCCCCGGGCGCCACCGCGGAGGTCGCGGCGCGCTGGCGCGAGCGGCTCCGCGACGTCGCCGTCGTGCTCGAGCGCGACGACGCCGTGGCCGCGGGTCTGTTCGGCGAGGTCGCGCCGCACGTCGTGCCCGTGCTGGGGGACGTCGTCGTGGCGGCCACCGGGCGCGCCGGCGTGGTGGACTCCCGGACGCAGACGCCGCACTCGCTGCTGCTCCGCGGCATGCACGGCTCGTTGACGGAGGGGGAGATCGAGATCCCCCTGCTCGTGGTGGCGTGAGGAGACCGGACCGTGGCGGAGCTCGTGTTCTTCAGCGGGACGATGGACTGCGGGAAGTCCACCCTCGCCCTCCAGCTGGACCACAACCACGCGGCGCGCGGCCGTGGCGGGGTGATCTTCACGCGGAACGACCGGGCCGGCTCGGACGTGCTGTCCTCGCGCCTCGGGCTGCGGCACCCGGCGGTGGAGGTGACCGACGGGACGGACTTCTGGGACGAGGTCGTGTCGCGTCGGGGACGCGGTGACCGGGTCGACTACCTCGTCTGCGACGAGGCGCAGTTCTACACGCCCGGCCAGGTCGAGCAGCTCGCGGCCCTCGTGGACGAGCTCGGGGTCGACGTCTTCGCCTTCGGCATCACCGCCGACTTCCGGACCAGGCTCTTCCCCGGCTCCGCGCGGCTGATCGAGCTCGCCGACCGCGTCGAGGTCCTCCAGGTGATGTCACTGTGCTGGTGCGGCGCCCGGGCGACGCACAACGCGCGGACCGTCCGGGGAGTCATGGTCGTCGAGGGGGAGCAGGTCGTCGTCGGCGACACCGAGGCGGCGACGGAGGTCGGCTACGAGGTGCTCTGCCGGCGCCACCACATGCGACGCATGACCGTCGCCTCCGCGCGTGCCACCAGTGCCGCCCCCGAGACGCTCGCGTTCACGCTCGACGGGAGCGTCTCCGCCTAGGAGGCTCGGTCAGCCGGCCACGCGAGCGGACCTGCCCGGCCCGGACCTGCCCGGAGCGGTCTCAGTCGGACTTCGCGCCGAAGACGATCTCGTCCCAGCTCGGCACGCTGGCCCGACCGCGCTTGGCGCGCCCGCGCGAGGCACCCGCCGCGCGGCCGCCGGCGCTCCGCTCGGCGCTCGTGCCGGGAGACGTCTCGGGAGGGGTTCCCGAGCCCGAGCCGCTGGCCGCGCCTCCGCCCGCGTCCGGGGTGTCGGACCGGGAGGCCGACTCGGCCGTCCCTGACGTCCCGGTCGCGTCCGGCACGTCCGACGCCTCGTCCCTTCCGTCCGCAGCCGTGGCCGACGCCGCCGACCCGACCGGTTCCTCGGCCGCCGCACGGGCCGAAGGGGTGCTGCTGGCCCCGTCCCGCAGGCGCGGACCCGACGGCAGCGGGAGCACCTGGGCGTCGACCGCGAGATCCGGGCGCGAGTGCGGCGGGTGCGCGGCCGGGACCGTCAGCTCCGGGTTGTCGAAGTCGAAGGCGTGCTGCGGGCCGAAGCCCTCGAACGCGTCGTCGTCCTCGTCGTCCTCGGCCACCTCGACGCGCTGGCGGGTCCCGCGCCGGTCGGAGAGGTCGTCCAGCAGCGCCGCCGTCGCCTCGAACGGGTCCTCCGGCTCCGCCTCGGGTGCCGCGGGCGGCAGGTCGACGGACGCCAGGAGCGGTCGCAGCGCCGCGTCCACGTCGACCTCGGCGGAAGCGGGGCGGACCGCCGTGAGGTGCCGGCGGGGGATCGGTGCGTCCCCGAGGTCCGTCTCCGAGAGCCACCGTGCCTCGTCGTCCTCGGCCCGGAGCGTGCGGGCGGCCGCGTCGAAGGTCCACCGGGCGGTCCGGATCGCGTCGCCCACCAGGAAGGTGACCTCGACCGTCCACCGGCCGTTGCTCGGGCGGAACGCGTCCCAGCTCACGTCCTCGACGCCGACGCCGCGGGTGGCGAGGCGGTCGGTGACGAGGTCGCCCAGCACGGGGGTGCCCGGGTCGTGCCCGATCCGCGTGGCGCGGGCCTGGCCGGCGACGAACTCGCGCTCGGCCAGCACGGGGCCCTCGTACCGCCGGACCAGCTCCACCGGCATGCCGGCGTCGGCCGCCACGTCCTCGGCGCGGGCTCCCGCGCGGATCCGGGCCTGGATCTCCCGGGGCGGCAGGGCGCCGGACAGCTCGACGCGCGCCTGCTCCAGGTGCGCCCGGTCGCGGCGGACCGCTGCCCGCAGCGCGTCGTCGATGGGCAGGCGGAAACGTCGGCCGTCCGGGGACTCCAGGAGCACGTGCTCCCCGTCCTCGTGCAGCCCGACGAGCGTCAGCTCTCCCATGGCACCTCCTCCCACGGGGAGAGCCTGCCACTGCACCGGGCCGGGCGCCGGGAGGCGGACCGGTGTGCCGCCGTCGGGGAGGATGGCCCGATGGACACCCCGGCCCGTCGCACCGACACCGACCGCACGCCCACCACGACCGGCGCCGATGCCGACGGCGCGCCGTCGGTCGCCGGCGGGTACGACGTCGGCGCGCTGCGCGATCTCGCCGAGCGGGCCGCGCGCGCCGCCGGAACTCTCGTCCGCGACGGACGCCCGGAGACCGTCGAGGTCGCGGCGACGAAGACCAGTGCCGTCGACGTCGTCACCCAGATGGACCTCGCCGCCGAGCGCACGCTGCGGGAGGTGATCCTGCGGGAGCGGCCCCACGACGGCGTGCTGGGCGAGGAGGGAGGTCTCGTGCCGGGCACCAGCGGCATCACGTGGGTCCTCGACCCGATCGACGGCACGGTCAACTACCTCTACGGCATCCCCGCCTTCGCCGTGTCGGTCGCCGCGGTCGCCGGACCGCCCGATCCCGGTGCCTGGACCCTGCTGGCCGGCTGCGTCCACGCCGTCGCGGACGGCCGCACCTGGACGGCCGGGCGGGACCAGGGCGCGGAGCTCGACGGCCGGGCGGTCCACGTCAACGCCGCACGGCCGCTGGCCGAGAGCCTGTGCGGCACGGGCTTCGGGTACCGGTCCGACCGCCGGCGCGCCCAGGCCCGCGTTCTGCTGGAGGTCCTGCCGCGGGTCCGTGACGTGCGGCGGATCGGCTCGGCCGCGATGGACCTGTGCCTGGTCGCGTCCGGTGGGCTCGACCTGTACTTCGAGCGCGGCCTCAACCCGTGGGACCTCGCGGCCGCGCAGCTGGTGGCACAGGAGGCGGGTGCCGTGGTCACGGGCCTGCGGGGGCAGGCCGCGGCGACGGCGATGACGGTCGCCGGACCGGCACCCACGGTCCGGGACCTCGTCGCCCTGCTCGAGTCCCTCGACGCGGACGACGACGGCGCGCCCGGGCCGGGCGGGGCGGACGGCTGACGCTCCGGCCCCGCCGGTGCGGCCGCCGCGACGACCCTGTGTGCGCGGGACCACGGCGATAGGGCACAATCCCCACGCCGAGCGGACGCGGGAACATTGGACCGACCTCGTGCATTGAGTACGTACCGACGTCGTCCTCCGCGCCGACGCCCCACGATCTCCGGAGTGTGAAGAGCCTGATGGCAACCGACTACGACGCACCGCGCAAGACCGACGAGGACCTCAGCGAGGACTCCCTCCAGGAGCTGCAGGCGCGCCGGTCCGACAAGAACTCGGGCGTGGTCGACGAGGACGAGACGGAGGCCGCCGAGGGGTTCGAGCTGCCCGGGGCCGACCTGTCCGGTGAGGAGCTGTCGGTCCGCGTCCTGCCGCGCCAGGCCGACGAGTTCACCTGCTCCAGCTGCTTCCTCGTGCACCACCGCAGCCAGCTCGCGGGCGAGCGCAACGGTCAGCCGATCTGCTCCGAGTGCGCCGCCTGAGCGCCGCCGCGCGCCGCCTCCACGGCGGCGAGCAGCCGTCCCGGTGACCGCGAGCTGACGAGCCACGCCGGCGTCGGGTCCTGCGGGTCCACGACCTCGAGCAGGACCGCGCCGGGCAGCCACGAGCGGTAGCACGCGAAGAGGCGTGCGTCCGAGCCGGGCCCGAGGACCGCGCGCGCCTCGACCCGGTCCAGGACCCGACCGCTGCCGAGGAGCTCGACGGGGATCCTGGCCCGGCCGGCCCGCAGGTGTCCGTCCCGCACCACGACGAGGGCGCTCGTGGCGGCGACCGCCACCGCGCCGGCCACCAGGGTGACCGCAGCCACCAGGGCTGCCACGGGGGGTGCGACCGGCAGCAGCGCGACGAGGACGAAGAGGGCGAAACCGGCGACGAAGGCCCAGCCGAGCGGACCGGGCAGCAGACGTTCGAGGTACCCGACGGAGGTGCCGGTCCCGTTGCGGGCGTCGGGTGCGGTCATGGGACCAGTGTCGCACCGGCGGACTAGAGTCGACGTGTGCCGCACGCCCCGCACGCCGTCGACGTGCTCCTGTCCCTCGTCGAGGACGACCTGCCCGTGCCGGCGTACGCCCACCCGGGCGACGCCGGGGCGGACCTGGTCACCCGCGTGGACGTCGAGCTCGCACCGGGGGAGCGCGCGACGGTGCCCACCGGCGTCCGGATCGCCCTCCCGGACGGCTACGCCGCCTTCGTCCACCCGCGTTCCGGCCTGGCGGCGCGGCACGGCGTCACGGTCCTCAACGCGCCCGGCACGGTCGACGCCGGCTACCGCGGGGAGATCATGGTGACGCTCCTCAACACCGATGCCACCACGCCCGTCGTCCTGCGGCGGGGAGACCGCGTCGCGCAGCTCGTCGTGCAGCGGGTCGAGCGGGCGAGGTTCGTCCTCGCGGAGCGGTTGCCCGGATCGCACCGGGGCGGGGGCGGACTCGGCTCGAGCGGGGGC
>NZ_CAMPHH010000018.1 GCF_946885855.1 uncultured Actinotalea sp.
TTGGGTGGCCTGCAAGGCGCTGTTGACAAACCTGAAGATCGGGAACCCCCCCACAAGCGCGACCAGCCCGGCGCGCGCCCCCCGCACGGGTTTCGCCCACCGGCGGCGGCGGGCGGGGCGGTGCGCACCGCCCGCCCCGGCGGGGCGACCGGGCGTCGCGCGGCTCCGCAGGTCGGGGGCGGGCGGCACGGGCCGGGCGGCGAGGCTCACAGCTCCTCCTCCTGGCGCAGCATGCGGCGGATGTAGAAGGTGGTCAGCGCGAGGGTGAGGACGAGCATGATCGTCGCCATCGCCCCGGCCATCGAGAACTCGTCGGCCAGGGAGTAGATGTACGTCCCCAGCAGGTGCGTCTCGCGGGTCGGCGCCCCGGCGCGCTGCAGGACGTGGATCTGCGTGAAGACCCGCAGGTCCCAGATGACCTGCAGGAGCAGCACGACGAAGAGCACGGGCTTGACCATCGGGATCGTGATGAGCCGGAACCGCTGCCACGCGCTCGCGCCGTCGAGCTGGGCCGCCTCCATCGTCTCGGTCGGCACCTGGAGCAGGCCTGCGTAGACCGTGAAGACGACGAACGGGACGGACATCCACACGACGACGACCGTGGCCACGAGGTAGAAGGACAGCGGCTCGATGATCCACGAGTGGCCGCGCATGCCCTCCAGGCCGAGCGGCTCGGCGAGCAGCCAGTTGATGACGCCGTACTGGGAGTCGAACAGCCACTGCCAGACGGTCATGGTCGCCAGGACCGGGGTACCCCAGGCGAGCAGGAGACAGACCTGCAGGACCATCCGTGCGGCGCGGCCCACCCGGGCCATGAGCACGGCCAGCGCCATCCCGAGCGCCATCGTCAGGCCCGCGTTGACCAGGCAGAAGGCGACCGACCGGCCGATGACGCCCCAGACGTAGGGGTCGGACAGCAGGGTCCTGTAGTTGTCCAGCCCCACCCACTCGGCGGGGCGGCCGAACTGCTGGGCGAGACCGTACTCCTGGAAGGACAGGACGAGCTGGCGCGCCAGCGGGTAGCCGAGGCCCACTGCGACGGGCACGAGCGCGGGCACGAGGAGCAGGTACGGCACCAGGCGCCGACGACGCCGCGCCGTCCGTCCGACGGCCCCGGCCGGCCCGGCGCCGGGGTCGCCCGGGCGCGACCGGCCCGGACGCCGCGCCCGGCCGGTGGCGACGGCCCCGGGCGGGACGGCCGAGGAGGCCGCGGCGCTCCCGGCGAGAGGGGTGGTCATGGGTGACTCCACTGCGAGGTCGGGGTGGGTGCGGCAGTGCGCGGGAGGCCGGGCCGCGACGGCGGGCGTCCGCCCGTGGGCGGCGGGAGGGCGGTGGCGCCGCCGCGGACGACGGCGCCACCCGGGGCCTCAGTTGAGCGTCTCCTCCAGCAGACGGTCGGTCTCCGCGGCCGTGGCCGCGATGTCCGCCCCACCGGCGATCTTCTGGAAGAAGTCCTCGAGCAGGCGGTCCGCCTCGACGTCCGCCCACCGCTCCGCCGCCGGCGTCAGCTTCGCGCCGAGGGCCGCCGTGACGGCCGCGGTGGCGTAGGCGTCGTCGCCCATCGCGTCGGCGTAGGTGCTGTTGCCCGGGATGAGCCCGCCGCCCGCGAGCATCGTCTGGTACTCCTCGCTGAAGATGATCCGCAGCAGGTTCCGCGCGAGCTCCTGGTTGCCGCTCTTGGCCGGCACGGCGATGTTCGAGCCGCCGGCGAAGACGGTCGCCGCCGTGCCCTCCTCGAGCCCCGGCAGCGGGAAGATGCCCGTCCGCTCCTCGTTGCACGCCTGCTGCTCGGCGCGCAGCGCGGCCGCCTCGTCCGACGTGTCGTCCGGGTCGACGCCCTGGTTGCACTCGGGCAGGTCGATGCTCCACCGCGCCCACGTGGGGGCGGAGAACATCGCGGCCTCGCCGTTGTTGAACGGCACCCACGGCTCGGCGGAGTCCGCGTCCACCGGCGCCGAGGTGCCCTCGGTGAACAGCCGCTGGACCTCCGCGAGCGCCTCCTGCGACTCGGGGCTGGACAGGGCTCCGGCCCAGCGGTCCCCGTCCTGGACGGCCAGGTCGCCGCCGTAGGTGTAGATCCAGGCGGTGCCGTTGTACCAGTCCTGCCCGGGGAACCAGAACCCGGAGAACTGCGCGGCGTCGCCCGGCGCCGCCTCCTGCAGCGCGACGGCGGCCTCGGTGAACTCCGCGAGGGTCGTGGGCACCTCGACGCCCGCGGCCTCGAAGAGGTCCTTGCGGTAGAACACCGCGCGGGCCCCGGAGTAGTACGGCAGCGCGTACACGGCGCCGTCGGCGGAGCCCGCCTGGACGAAGCCCTGCAGCAGGTCCTCGCCGCCCACCTCCTCGTAGAGGTCGGTGAGGTCCGCGAACGCGCCGGCGTAGGTGAAGGTGGGTGCCTGCGTGTTGCCGATCTCGACGACGTCGGGCGTCTGCTCCTCCGACGTCAGCGCGGTCTGCAGGCGCGGCACCAGGCCGTTCCAGTCCTGCTCCTCGATGACGAGGGTCGAGCCGGGGTTCTCCTCCTCGAACGTCGTCACGAGCCACTCGCGCAGCTCGTCGGAGGTGTCGCCGCCGTTGAGCCACAGGCGGATCTCGGCGCCCTCGGCCCCCGCGGCGTCGTCCGAGGCGTCCTCGGTCGCGGCGCCGCCGCCGGCTCCGGGCTCGTCGTCGGCGGATCCGGCGCACGCCGTCAGGGCCAGCACACCGGCGAGGGCGATCGCACCACTGCGTACGATTCTCACGTTGGTTCCTTCCTGGTGGAGGACGGTGCTGGCAGGCACCGCCACGGGGGGGTTCTCGACCGCAGGTCCGGTCGGCTCGGGGTCAGGTGACCCCGAGCTGGCCGGACAGGACCAGCACGGCGGCCCCGCTGAGGGCGCCGTCCTCGCCGAGGCTCGTGAGCCGCAGCTCGAGCCCGTCGCTGATGACGGGCATGGTGCGCTCCCGCAGGGTCGCCAGCGCGGCGTCGCGTAGCGGCCCGTCGAGGAGCTCGGGCGGCCCGGACAGGACCACCTCGGAGAGGTTCAGGGCGCTGACGACGGGCGCCAGCACGATGCCGAGGCGGCGGCCGACGGCCGCGAGGGCGGCCGCGCGCTCGGTGCCGTCCAGCCCGGCGACGCGCCGCCGCAGCGCGGGGACGGCCAGCACGGTCTCGAGGCAGCCGAGCCGGCCGCACGCGCAGCGCTGCGGCGGCCCGACGACGCCGGGGTCGCGCGGGCCGGCGGGGCGCTCGTCGCGGTCGTCGACCGCGGTGACGTGACCGATCTCCCCCGCGGCGTGACGGTCGCCGGCCACGAGCGCGCCGTCGATGACGATCCCCGCACCCACGCCCTCGCCGACCGTGACGACGAGGAGGCCGCCGCTGGCCCCGCCCCCGCCGTAGGTGTACTCGCCGAGGCAGGCGGTGTTCGCGTCGTTCGCGACGTGGACGGGCAGGTCCAGCGCCGCGGCGACCGTGTCCGCGAGCGGCACGTGGAACCAGTGCCGGTTGGGCGCCTCCACGACCCTGCCCTCGGCGTCGACGACGCCCGGTGAGCCGATCCCGATGCCCAGCAGCGGCTCGGTCGCCGCCGCGACGAGCTCCCCGCAGAAGTCCACGAGCGCCCCCACGGCCGCCTCGCCGGTGCGCCCGTCCAGCGGGGCGGAGCGGCGCGTGAGGACGGCGCCGGCCAGGTCGAGGACGGCTCCGTGCATGAGCGCGTCGTCCGCGAGGTCGACGCCGACGACCTGGAAGGCCTCGGTGCGCAGCCCCACGAGCGTCGCGGGCTTGCCGACCCGGCTCTCGGCACGCAGACCGAGGTCCGCGACGATGCCCTCGTCCAGGAGCGAGCCGACGAGGTCGGAGACCGTGACCCGGGTCAGGCCCGTCAGCCGGGCGAGGTCGGCCCGAGAGAGCGGGCCGTCGTGGAACAGGCGCTGCAGGACGAGGGCGCGGTTGGTGACCCGGGCATGGCCCGGGAGCGCCTTCGTCGAGTGCCGGAGCGTCGTTCGCACATTTGTTAGTGAACCTTCCTTACAATCGGCTCGTCAAGAACTTCGGGCGAAGTGCCCCGGTCGTGACCGAACCGTGATCAGGGACTCGACGGCGCGCCGGGACGCCCCCGTCGTCGACACCCGGAGCGGGGTCGACGGACGCAGGACGATGGTGCGGACCGCACCGACGAGGAGGAGCCATGACCGACGCTCGCAGACGCGCCGACGGCGGCCGGGGCCACATCGACCCGATCGACCCGGTCGACCCGGTCGCCGAGGTCGAGCCGGTCGACGCGGTCCTCCGCGGACGCGTCGTGCTCCCCGAGCGGGAGCTCGCCGACGGCGTCGTCGTCGTCCGCGGCGAGCGCATCGCCTGGGTGGGTGGCGCGGACGAGGCGGTGCGCGCCGGCGTGCTGCAGGTCGACGCCCTTCCCGCACCCGGGGACGCGGTGCTCCTGCCGGGCCTGGTCGACCTGCACTGCCACGGGGGCGGCGGCGCCGGCTTCCCGGACGTCACCACGGCGGCGCAGGCGCGCACGGCCGTCCTCGAGCACCGCCGGCACGGGACGACGACGCTCGTCGCCTCCCTCGTGGCGGACTTTCCGGAGAGCCTGCTGACGCGGACGGCGCTCCTCGCCGACCTCGCGGCGGCCGACGAGCTCGCCGGCCTGCACCTCGAGGGACCGTTCCTGTCCGTGGACCGCTGCGGCGCCCAGGACCCGGCGCGGCTGCAGGCCGGGGACCCGGACCTCGTGCGGTCTCTCGCTCGCGCCGCCCGGGGGCACCTGGTCAGCATGACCGTGGCGCCGGAGGTGCCCGGCGTGCTCGACGACGAGGCGGCGCAGTCGGACGCCGACGACGTCGTCGCGGCGCTCGCCGGGTGCGGCGCGGTGCCGTCCGTCGGGCACACCGACGCGACCGCGGACCGCACGCGGGCGGCCCTGCACCGCGCGCTCGAGGTGCTGGGCGCCGCCCGGGAGGCCGCTCTGCTGGCGCCGGCCGCCCGCGCGGTCCCGACCGTGACCCACCTGTTCAACGGCATGCGACCGCTGCACCACCGCGACCCGGGACCGGTCGCCGCGTGCCTGGCGGCGGCGGCGCGCGGGGAGGCCGTCCTGGAGCTCGTGGCCGACGGCGTGCACCTGCACCCGGACACGGCGCGGACGGTGCTGGAGACGGTCGGGGCGGCGAACGTCGCCCTCGTCACCGACGCGATGGCGGCGACCGGCATGCCGGACGGGGAGTACGTGCTCGGCGGCCGGCCCGTCCGCGTCGCCGAGGGAGTCGCACGCCTGGCCGACGGCGGCGCGATCGCCGGCGGCACCGCGCACCTGCTCGACGTGGTGCGGACGGTCGTGGCCTCGGGCGTCCCGCTCGTCGACGCGGTCCGCGCCGCGTCGCTCACGCCGGCCGAGGTGCTCGGCCGCACGGACGTCGGCGCGCTCGAGGCGGGGCGGCGCGCGGACGTCGTCGTCGCGGACGGCGGGCTACGGCCGCGCGCGGTGCTGCGGGCCGGGCGGTGGGTCCGCGGCGACGCCGACACACCCCTTGCCGCACCCGCGCTCGTCCCGGTCCCCCTGGAGGTCACCGCGGCCGACGACGCCCCGTGGTCCCCCACGGGGCGCGTGCGGCTCCGGTTCGAGCCCGGCGGCGGGCACGAGGACGACTCCGCTGGACCGCGCGACGTGCCGTTCGACGCGCCGCTCGACGCCGGCCCCGGGACGGACCTCCGGACGGCGCTCGCCGCGGCGCGCGACCGCCTCGCCCGCGCGCTGGGCGTCGAGGTCGTCCTGACGGACGACGGGTCGATCGGAGGGGACGCCGACGTCGTCCTGCGACTCACCGACGCCGACGGCCTGGGCCTCCCGGCCGACCTCGCCGACCGGCTGGGTCCGGCAGCGCCCGTCGACCCGGTCACCGCGCTCCTGGACCCGCCCGCCCAGGCGGCCGCGCTGCACCACGAGCGTCTCGCCGAGGCCTACCGGCTCGAGGTGGGGCCCGGGGGCGTCCGTGTCCTCGCCGTGAGCCCTGCCGGCCTGCGGCACGGGCTGACCGTCCTCGGCCTGCTCGCCGTCGGCGCGTCCGAGGGCCTCTCGCGGGAGCTCCCGCAGGGCCAGTCCCGGGGCCCCCGCGTGCCCGCGGTGACCGTCGTCGACGTCCCCCGCTACGCCTGGCGCGGCCTCAGCGTGGACGTCGCGCGGCACTTCCTCCCGGCCGACGACGTCCTGGTGCTGCTGGACGTCCTGGCCGACCTGCGCCTCAACGTCCTGCATCTGCACCTCACGGACGACCAGGGCTGGCGGGTCGACCTGCCGTCGCACCCGGAGCTCGCAGCGCGGTCCGGGAGCACCGCCGTCGGCGGGGACCCCGGCGGCTGGTACGACGCGGCGGACTGGCAGCGGCTCGTGGCCGCGGCGACGGCGCGCGGCATCACGCTCGTCCCGGAGGTCGACGTGCCGGGCCACGTCCATGCCGCCCTGCACGCGCTGCCGGAGCTCAACCCCGACGGTGTCGCCCCCGACGCCTACACCGGCGTCGAGGTCGGCTTCAGCCGCCTCACCGCGGACCTGCCCGCGACCACGCCGTTCCTGCGCGACGTCTTCGCGGACCTCGCCCGGGCGACGCCCGGCACGCACCTGCACCTCGGCGGGGACGAGGTCCTGGCGATGGAGCCGGAGGAGTACGTGCGCCTCGTGCGCACGGCGGCCGACGCGGTCGAGGCGACCGGCCGCGCCGTCGTCGCCTGGCAGGAGGCGGCGGCCGCGCCGCTGACGCCGGGCACCGTGCTGCAGCTGTGGGACGAGCGGGAGGACCCCGCGCACCTGGTCGCGGCGGCGCACCGCGGGGCCCGGGTGCTGCTGTCCCCCGGCAGCCGGGTCTACCTGGACATGAAGTACGACGCGGACACGCCGCTCGGGCTGGAGTGGGCGGGCCACATCCCCCTGCCCCGCGCCTACGCCTGGGACCCGGCGGCCCTGGTGCCGGGGCTCGAGCCCGAGCACGTCGTCGGCGTCGAGGCCGCGATCTGGTCCGAGACGACCCGGTCGCTCGCCGACGTCACCACGCTCCTGCTGCCGCGCCTGGCCGCCGTCGCGGAGGTCGCCTGGTCCGCACCCGAGCGCCGGGACGGGGGCGTCGCGGCGTTCGCGCCGCGGGTCGCCGCTCTCGCGCGGACGTGGGACGCGGCGGACCTGGCCTGGACCCGCACGCCGGGCGTCGCCTGGGAGGGCCGGTGAGTCAGTCGAGCCGTGCGAGCAGGCCCACCGCACGGGCCTCGTAGACCCGGCCGCCGAGCACGACGCCCGCCGTCAGCAGCCCGGCCCCGCCGAGGACACCGAACCCGAGGACCGCCCAGGACAGCGCCGGCCGCCACCACAGCGCGGCGAGGAACAGCGCCGTGACGGGCAGGCACGCCACGGCGGTCGCGCACGACGTCACC
This sequence comes from uncultured Actinotalea sp., assembly GCF_946885855.1. The sequence goes on from NZ_CAMPHH010000018.1 coordinate 7,412, forward strand.
AGCTGCGCGACGAGGCTGGCCCCGAGGGACCCCGCCTGGGCCGCGAAGGGGCTCGCGCCGGGCGCCGGCACCGGGTAGACGAGGGCCGCGCTCGACACGGCGGACACGGCCAGACCCGCGCCGAGGACGCCGAGCGCGGCCCCGACGCTCGCCGGCGCCAGGTCGGGCTGGCCGCCGACGAGCGCCCCGGCGACCCCGACCGCGACGAGGAGCGGCACCGCCCAGACGGCGGTCGCCACCGCGCGCCCGGCCCGGTCGGCCCACCCCGGCACGTGGGACACGACGTGCAGCCACAGGGCGCTGCCGTCGAACGCGGTGTCGTTGTGCCGGCCCCACGCGATGGTCCCCGCCATGAGGGGCGCCATGCTCAGTGCGACGGCGGCCGGGGCGTCGACGACCGTCGCCGCGAGCAGGACGATGAGCACCGGGAGGACGACGGCGCCGGCGAGCGCGCTCGTGTAGCGCGGGTCCGTCGTCCACGAGCGGAGGCTGCGCCGCGCGACCGCCCGCGCCGCAACGAGGCCGGGCCGCGTCGCCGTCGGCCCGAGGGGCGCCGTCGCGGGTGCCGGGCGCGGCCGGGGCAGCACCGCGTCGCGCCGTCGGCGCCGGCGACCGGACCGCGAGGGAGGCTGCACGAGGGCGCGCTCCAGCAGCACCGCCCACGCGGCGAGCGCCGCGCCCGCCCCGGCGACGGCGACGAGGCCCTGGCCGACGGCCGCGGGCACGTCCCCTGCCGCGAGCATCGCGGGCGCGGACCAGCCCGCCCCCAGCGGAGTCCAGCCGAGCGCGGCGGCCACCGCCGGCAGCTGCTCCAGCACCCCCTCCAGCCCCAGCCGCCGGACCTGCGCCACGACGACGGTCAGGCCCGCCACCGCGAGCGCGGCGGCCACCAGCGTGACCTCCCGGGCCCGGCGCGCCGCGAGCACGCGGGCCGCGAGACCCGTGCTGACCCGCGCGGTGGCCACGCACGTGACGAGGAGGACGGGCGCGAGCAGGACGGCCGCGAGCCGGGCCGCCCCCCGGTCGGGCGCGGCCCAGGCGAGGACGGGCGCGAGGACGATCGCGCCGGTGAAGGCGGTCGGGACGCCCAGCAGCGAGGCGAGCAGCAGCCCCGGCACGAGGCGGCGCGGGGCGACCCCGGAGGTCGCGAAGCGGCGGACGTCCAGGGAGTCGTCCAGGGCCGGGACGAGGACCGGGACGACGGCCCAGCCGAGCAGGAGCAGCGTACCGACGACGACGAGGACGTCGTGGGCGACGTCCGGCGCCTGGTGCGACACCCAGGCCGTCCCCCCGACGACGGACGGGACCATGAGCAGGGCCCACACGGCGCCGAGGACGAGGAGGACGAGACGCCAGGGCTCCGCCGCCAGGGTCCGGCGCAGGAGCGTCGCCCTCAGCCGGAGGAGGGTCGCAACCACGCCAGCTCCGCCTGCTCGCGTGCCCCGCCGAGGAGCGCGACGAACCGCCCCTCGAGGTCCTCCCCCGCCCGGACGTCGTCCAGCGAGCCCGCCGCCAGCACGCGGCCCGCGCCGACGACGGCGACGTGGTCGCACATCTGCTCCACGAGCGCCATGACGTGGCTGGACAGGACGACGGTCCCGCCCGCGGCGACGAAGCCCTGGAGGATCCCGCGGATGGCGGTCGCGGACACGGGGTCGACGGCCTCGAACGGCTCGTCCAGGACCAGGACGCGCGGGGCGTGGACGAGGGCGCACGCCAGCGCCACCTTCTTGGTCATGCCCGCCGAGTAGTCACCGACCAGGGTGCGGCCGGCCCCGTCGAGGTCCAGGGCGGCGACCAGGTCGTCCCGGCGGGCGGCCAGGACGTCCCGGTCCATGCCGCGCAGCAGGCCGGCGTAGGAGATGAGCTCCGGGCCGGTGAGGCGGTCGAAGAGGCGCAGGCCGTCCGGCAGCACACCGAGCAGGGGCGCCGCGTCCCGGGGCCGCCGCCACACGTCGACGTCGTGGACGTGCACGGTGCCGGCGTCGGGCCGCAGGAGGCCGGTCGCCATGGACAGCGTGGTGGTCTTGCCCGCGCCGTTGGGTCCGACGACGCCGTAGAAGGACCCGGCGGGGATGTCCAGGTCGACCCCCGCCACGGCGAGCGTCGCCGCGAAGCGCTTGACGAGCCCGCGCAGGCGGAGGGCGATCACCCGGGGGAGCCTACGTCGCGGCGTCCCGGTCGCGGCAGGGCCGCACGGGTCACGCGCGTGGTCCGTTCAGGCACCGTCCGGTCAGGCGCTGTCCGGTCAGGCGCCGTCCGGTCAGGCGCTCGCCCGGTCCGGGGCGACGAGGACGAGCGGGCCGGGCGGCTCCGCCGTCGGCACGGAGTCCAGCGCCCACCGGATCGTGCCGGTCACGGCGCGTCCGAGCGGCCGCACCGCCGCCGCCTCCAGGCGGGGGCGGTCCGGCAGGCCGAGCGGCTCACGGGTCCAGCGCGGCAGCAGCGCGACGCCCGCGGACATGATGAGCCCGTACGCGGGGACCAGCGCCCGCGGCAGCGGCGGCTCGCGCAGGAGGAAGTGCGCGGCCTCGCGCGCGGCCGGGGTCGGCCGCAGCTCGGGGCGGTAGTCCTCGATCTGCTGCCGCAGCTCGGCGACCGTCACCGGCAGGTCCGTCGCACCCAGCAGCCCCCCCACGACGGCGGCCTGGCGCACGTACTCGTCGCAGCCGGCGGCGTCGAGCGGGGCGCGGCCGTAGCGCTGGTGCGCGACGAGGAAGCTGTCGACCTCCGCGACGTGGATCCACCGCAGCAGGTGCGGGTCCGTCGCGTCGTACGGCTCGCCGTCCGCGGTGACCCCGCGGACGCGCCGGTGCACGGCCTTGACGACCTCCACGGCGGTGCGGGCGTCGTCGGCCGGGCCGAAGGTCGTGGTCGCCAGGAACGTCGCGGTGCGCTGGAGCCGGCCCCAGGGGTCCTGCCGGTAGTTCGAGTGCCCCGCGACGCCGGCCATCGCCCGCGGGTGCAGCGACTGCAGGAGCAGCGCGCGCACGCCGCCGGGGAACATCGACGCGTCGCCGTGCACCCGGCCGATGGCGCTGTCCGGGTCGAACCAGCGCGGCCCGGGGGCGGCGTGGATGGCGTTGCGCGCCTGCGACGGCTCCGGCCCCGCGACGCGCGTCAGGAGGGCGCCGGCGAGCGCCGAGCGGACCCGCGTGAGCGGCCGCACGGCGCGTGCGGGCGCGGGGTGCGGGAGGGTGTCGGCGGGCACCGGGTCATCGTCACACGGCGGCGCCCGCGGACCGTCGTCCGGGGAGCCCTTGGCGGTGCTGGTCACAGCCGGGTCTCAGCGCCGCGGTCCTCGCCGGCAGGACGTCGGTACGCCGTCGGTCGGGTCACGGGGCGTCGTCGGCACGGTCACGGGAGGGTCACATCGCGGCCCGGGTGCATCGATCCCGTCACGATGTCGACGGATCAGCCATGGGACGACTTGGCCGGGCCTAGCGTGGCGGCGTGACCCTCCGTCCGCCGCGTCGCGCGGCCCTCGCGCTGCCGTCCGCCGCCCTCCTCGTGGCGCTTCTGGCCGGCTGCGTCGGGTCCGGGAGCGACAGCGCGGCCGAGGCCCCGGGCGCCGTCGGCGGCTCGGCCGAGGAGGGCAGCGGAGACGCCGCCGGCTTCGACGCGGCCCAGGACGAGGACCGCCAGATGATCACCGAGGGCTCGGTGGTCCTCGCGGTCGACGACCCCCGCGCGGCCGCGAACGACGCCGCGCTCCTGGTCGAGCACGCCGGTGGCCGCGTGGCCGAGCGCGTCGAGCAGGCGGGGCTCGGCGACGGCGACGCGACGGCGAGCCTGGTCGTCCGCGTGCCCGCGGCCGAGGTGTCGCTCGTGCTGGAGCAGCTCCGGCAGTTCGGCGAGGTGCGCAGCGTCCAGCTGACCAGCACGGACGTCACCGGCGAGGTCCGGGACCTCGACGCGCGGGTGCGCGCTCTGGAGACCTCGGTGGGCCGGCTGGAGGCGCTCCTGGCCGAGGCGGCCTCGACGCAGGCCGTCATCGAGGCCGAGCAGACGCTCACGGAGCGGCAGGAGCAGCTCGAGCAGCTGCTGTCCCAGCGGGCGCTCGTCGCCGACCAGGTCGAGATGGCGACGTTCCGGCTCGAGCTGTGGACCGCGGACGCGGCACCCGCGCCGGCGCAGACCGGCTTCTGGGGCGGCGTCCAGCAGGGCTGGGACTCGCTCGCCACGGCGATCGGCACGGTCCTGCTCGTCCTCGGCGTGCTGCTGCCGTGGGTCCTGGCCGTCGGTGTGGTCGCGCTCCTCGCGCTCGCGCTACGGTCCCGCATGCGGCGACAGGTGACAACGGCGTCCCCTGTCGCTACCCCTCCGGCCGCCGAGCCCGTCGGCGTGGGCGGCGCGGCGCCGTCGGCCGCCGACGACGCCCCGCGGGGCTGACCGCCACCGGCCCGCGCGGCTGACGGCCGACCGCGCGGACCTCCGCGGCGGCGCCGCCCCGGCCTGAGGGCCGGAACCCGACCCGGGCCGGATGGGGGCGCCGCGCCGGAGGTTGTCCACACTGTGTCCGCTTCCTCCCCGGGCACGGCCCGCCTGCGCTACTTTCGGCCCGCGCCCGCGGCGGCGCGCAGCGGCGTCAGGGGGCGTCGCAGGGGGCACCAGGGGGCTGGATGGCTGTCGTGCAGGGGGAAGCGGCCGTGCTCGTGGAGCACGAGGTGCGCGAGCTCGTGCGCCGCCGCGGGATCGACCCGCTCACCGACCCGGGGTCGCTGTCCGACCTCGTCACCGCAGTTCTCAGCGACTACGACCGTCGCGCCCTGCGTGGCGACGTCCCGCCCTTGCCCGACCCGGCCGGGACGCGCAAGGCGGTCCAGGACGCCGTCGGCGGCCTCGGTCCGCTGCAGCAGTACCTCGACGACGACGAGGTCGAGGAGGTCTGGGTCAACAGCCCCAGCCAGGTGTTCGTCGCCCGCCGGGGCGTGCCCGAGCTGACGACCACGCTGCTGACGGAAGCGGGCGTGCGCGAGCTCGTCGAGCGCATGCTGCGCCTGTCCGGGCGCCGCCTGGACCTGTCGACCCCGTTCGTCGACGCGGCGCTGCCCGGTGGCGAACGCCTCCACGTCGCGATCCCGGACGTCACGCGGCGCCACTGGGCCGTCAACATCCGCAAGTTCGTCGCCCGCGCGACGCGACTGGACGACCTCGTCGCCCTGGGTTCGCTCACGCCGCACGCCGCTCGCTTCCTGCACGCCGCCGTCGCCGCGGGCCTCAACGTCCTCGTCTCGGGCCCGACCCAGGCCGGCAAGACGACGGCACTCAACGCCCTGGCCGGCTCCATCCCGGCGCGGGACCGGGTGATCACGTGCGAGGAGGTGTTCGAGCTCCAGATCCCGACGCGGGACGTCGTGGCGCTGCAGTGCCGCCAGCCGAATCTCGAGGGCACCGGTGAGATCACGCTGCGCCGCCTGGTCAAGGAGGCCCTGCGGATGCGGCCGAGCCGCATCGTCGTCGGGGAGGTCCGGGAGGCCGAGAGCCTCGACATGCTCATCGCGCTCAACGCGGGCGTGCCGGGGATGTGCACGCTGCACGCCAACAGCGCGCGCGAGGCGCTGGTGAAGCTGTGCACGCTCCCGCTGCTCGCCGGTGAGAACGTCTCCGCGGCCTTCGTGGTCCCCACGGTGGCCGCGGCGATCGACCTGGTCGTCCACCTCGACGTGGACGACCGGGGCCGCCGGCGGACCCGCGAGGTCGTCGCCGTCCCCGGGCGCGTCGAGGGTGGGGTCGTGGAGACGGCCGACGTCTTCCATCGCCGCGACGGCGTGCTCGTCCGGGCCGACGGCTTCCCACCCCACCCCGAGCGCTTCGAGCGCATCGGGGTCGACCTGGCCGCGCTGCTGCGCGGGCAGGAGGCCTGAGCCGTGGGGGTCGTGGCCGGGCTCGTCCTGGGTGCCGGGCTCTGCCTGCTCCTGTGGGCGCTGACCTCCGAGCCGCCCGGACGACGGGTCCGGGGCGGGCGCCCGGACCGGCTGACCGACGTGCTCCTGCAGGCCGGCGTCACGGGTGTCTCCGCCGGCGGCCTCGTCGGCGCGAGCGTCCTGGCCGGCCTCGTGACCCTCGCCGTCGTGAGCGTCCTCACCGGTGTACCGGCCGTCGGGCTGTCCTTCGGGCTGCTCGCCGCAGGCGCGCCCGTGGCCCTCGTCCGTGCGCGAGCGCGTCGCCGTCGCGCCGCCCTGCGCGAGGTCTGGCCCGAGGTGGTCGACCACCTGGCGTCCGCCATCCGGGCCGGGCTCTCGCTACCCGAGGCGTTGGGCCAGCTCGGGCAGCGTGGACCGGAGGAGCTGCGGCCGGCGTTCCGCGCGTTCGCCGAGGACCACCGGGTGACCGGGCGCTTCGGTGAGTCGCTCGACAGCCTCAAGGCACGCCTGGCGGACCCCGTGGCCGACCGGATCGTCGAGGCGCTGCGCCTGACCCGGGACGTCGGCGGGACGGACCTCGGGCGCCTCCTGCGCACGCTGTCGCACTTCCTGCGCGAGGACCTGCGCACCCGGGGCGAGCTCGAGGCGCGGCAGAGCTGGACCGTCAACGCCGCGCGCCTCGCCGCCGCCGCACCCTGGGTCGTGCTGGCCCTCCTGGCCTCCCGCCCGCAGGCCGCCGCGGCCTACGACACCCCGGCCGGTGCGCTCGTCCTGGCGGGCGGCGGGGTCTCCACCGTCGTCGCCTACCAGCTCATGCTCCGCGTGGCCCGGTTGCCCGAGGACGTCCGGGTGCTGCGGTGACGGGGGCGGTCGAAGCAGCGCCCTGGCTCGTGGGCGGGGCTCTGGGGGCGAGCACCGGACTGGGCGTCTGGCTCGTCACCGCCCGCCTGCGCGCCCGCACGCCCACGCTCGACCAGCGCCTGGCGCCCTACCTCCGGCCGCGGCCGACGCGGTCCGGACTGCTCGAGCGGCCTCCCGTCCGGGCGCCCTTCCCGGTGCTCGCCCGGATCCTCGAACCCGTGATGCAGGACGCGGTCCGCCTCGTCGAGCGCGTGGGCTCCACGACCACGGACCTCGATCGTCGTCTCGTCCGGGCAGGGCGGACGCAGAGCGTGGAGGAGCTGCGCGCCGAGCAGGTCGTCCTCGCGGTCGTCGGTGCCGCAGCCGGGCTCGCCCTGGCCGTCGTGCTCGCCGCGACCCGGGGCACGCCACCCGGCGCCGGCGCGCTCCTCGTCCTCGCAGCGGCCGTCGCCGGCTTCGTCCTCAGCGACCAGCGGCTCGCCCTGCAGACCCGCCGTCGGGAGCGGGCGCTGCTGGCCGAGCTGCCCACCGTCGCCGAGCTCCTCGCCCTGTCCGTCGCGGCCGGCGAAGGAGCCCTGGGCGCGCTGGACCGGGTCAGCCGGACGGCGCGCGGCGAGCTGAGCCGGGAGCTCGGGACCGTCGTCGCGGAGGTCCGCGCCGGCCTGCCCCTCACGCTCGCGCTGGGCCGGCTCACGGACCGCACCGGCCTCGTCCCCCTCGCGCGGTTCAGCGAGGCGGTCGCGGTCGCCGTCGACCGCGGGACACCCCTCGCAGAAGTGCTGCGGGCGCAGGCGCAGGACGTCCGCGAGGCCGGGCGTCGGGCGCTCATGGAGACCGGCGGCCGCAAGGAGGTCGCGATGCTCGTCCCGGTCGTGTTCCTCGTCCTGCCCGTGACGGTCGTCTTCGCCGTCTTCCCCGGCCTGCTCGCGCTCCGGCTCGACCTGTGAGGGCGCCGCCGGGACCCGACCCCGCGACCCTGACCGAGATCCACCACGACACCGAGGAGCACCCGTGCCGCACCCCGACCACGTCCGCCCCGTGACCCGCCGACCCCACCACGACGACCCCGAGCGCGGGGACGTGCCCGGGTGGGTCCTGGTCACGCTCATGACCGCAGGCCTCGTCGTGATGCTCTGGGCACTCGCCGGCGACGCCCTCGCCGCCGTCTTCCAGCAGGCCATCGACCGTGTCACGTCGGTCGGTCCCTGACGACGCCGGGTCCGCCGTCGTCGGGTTCGTGCTGGTCAGCATGCTGACGACGGTCGTGTTCCTCGGCGTCCTGCAGGTCGCCCTGGCCCTGCACGTCCGCGCAACGCTCGTGGACTGCGCCGCCGAGGGTGCGCGGTACGGCGCGCTGGCCGACCGGACGCCCGCCGACGGCGCCGCGCGGGCCCGCGAGCTCGTCCGGCTCTCGCTCTCTCCCCGCTTCGCCGAGCAGGTCGAGGGGTCGCGCGCCGTCGTCGACGGCCTCGACGTCGTGCGGGTCGAGATCGTCGCGCCGCTGCCGGTCCTGGGACTGCTGGGCCCCGGCGGCGCCGTCGAGGTCGACGGCCACGCGCTCGCGGAGGTCCCGTGATCCGCCCGGTCCGGCGTCTGGGCGCCCGCGTCGCGCAGCGGGTGCGCACCGGGGGCGACGAGTCCGGCAGCGCGGTCGTCGAGTTCCTCGGCGCCACGCTGGTGCTCCTGGTCCCGCTCGTCTACCTCGTCGTCGTCCTCGCCGCCGTGCAGCGCGCGACGTTCGCCGTCGACGGCGCCGCGCGCGAGGCCGCCCGGGCGACCGTCACCGCCGGCACCGCCGACGACGCCGCGGCGCGGGCGACTGCGGCCGTGGCGCTCGCCCTGGACGACCAGGGCCTGGACCCGGCCGGCGCCTCCGACGCCCTGACGGTCCGGTGCGAACCCGACTGCACCAGCGCCGGGACGACGGTGACGGTGGAGGTCGCGCTCGCGGTGCCCCTGCCCGGGGTCCCCGGGTTCGTCCAGGACGCGGTGCCGCTGGCCGTCCCGGTCAGCGCGACGGTCACCGCCCCAGTCGACGACTACCGCAGCCGGGAGCCGGGATGAGGGCCGGCGGGATCGGCCCGACGGGGCGCCGTCGGCGGTGGCATCATCGGGCGGTCCGCCGGCGGGCGGGGCGCGCTCGCCTCGCGGCGCTGACCGGAACCGGGCAGGACGAGGGGCAGGTGCTCCTCCTGACGCTCTGCTACGCAGTGATCGCGCTGCTCCTCATCACGGTGGTGGCCTCGGCATCGAGCGTGCACCTGGAGCGCAAGCGCCTGCTCGCCGTCGCCGACCAGACCGCCCTCGCCGCCGCGGACTCCCTGGGCGACGACGCGTACTACGGACGAGGTCCGACCGCGGGGGCCGACCGTTCCCTCGTGGTCCTCACCGACGCGTCCGTGCGGACGGCGGTCGAGGAGCACCTCGCGCGCTCCCCCGGCGCGTCCCGCCTGACCGCTCTGACGGTGCTCGGCACGAGCACCGACGGACGCACCGCGGAGGTCACGCTCGGCGCCGTCGCCCGTCCGCCGCTGGTCTCCTGGGTCACGGCCGCGTGGTCGGACGGGATCGCGCTGCGCGCCACGTCCCGCGCCCGCGCCGACTGAGGCCGTCGGGGCGAGGCACACGCCGGAGCGCAGAGGTCACCCCGCGCGAAGCGCGCGCAGGAGTGCGCGGCCGCGAGACGCGCAGGAGTGCGCGATACCCTCGACCCTCGTGGCAGCCACCGACTTCCCCGCAGAGATCGCCGCCCTCCGGACCACCCTCGGGACCATCCGGGCGGTGAGCGACCCCGACCGCCTGCGGGAGCGCATCGCCGAGCTGTCCGACCAGGCGTCCGCCCCGGACCTGTGGGACGACCCGGACGCCGCGCAGAAGGTCACCTCCGCCCTCTCCCACGCCCAGAGCGAGCTCGAGCGCATCGAGACGTTCGACCAGCGGATCGAGGACCTCGAGACGCTCGTCGAGATGGCGCGCGAGGAGGAGGACGCCGACACCCTGGCGGACGCCGAGGTGGAGCTCACGGGCATCAAGAAGGACCTGGGCGCCCTCGAGGTCCGCACCCTCCTGTCCGGCGAGTGGGACGAGCGCGACGCCGTCGTCACCATCCGCGCCGGCGCCGGCGGCGTCGACGCCGCGGACTTCGCGGAGATGCTGCTGCGCATGTACCTGCGGTGGGCGGAGCGCCACGGCTACGCGACCACGGTCATGGACACCTCCTACGCGGAGGAGGCGGGCCTGAAGTCCGCGACGTTTGAGGTCAAGGCGCCCTACGCCTTCGGCACCCTGTCCGTCGAGGCCGGGACGCACCGCCTGGTCCGGATCTCCCCGTTCGACAACCAGGGGCGGCGGCAGACGTCGTTCGCCGCCGTCGAGGTCGTGCCGCTCATCGAGGGCACCGACCACATCGACATCCCCGAGAACGAGATCAAGGTCGACGTCTTCCGCTCCTCCGGCCCCGGCGGGCAGTCCGTCAACACGACCGACTCCGCCGTGCGCATGACCCACATCCCCACGGGCATCGTCGTGTCGATGCAGAACGAGAAGTCGCAGATCCAGAACCGGGCCGCGGCGCTGCGCGTCCTGCAGTCGCGGCTGCTGCTGCTGCGCAAGGAGCAGGAGGCGGCCCAGAAGAAGGAGCTCGCCGGGGACGTCAAGGCGAGCTGGGGCGACCAGATGCGCTCCTACGTCCTGCAGCCGTACCAGATGGTCAAGGATCTGCGGACCGAGCACGAGGTCGGCAACCCGTCCGCGGTCTTCGACGGCGACATCGACGGCTTCATCGAGGCCGGCATCCGCTGGCGCCGCAACGGCGACCAGCAGTCTGCCTGACCCGGCCGTCCGTCCGGCTCGGCAGCCGTCCGCCCGACGCTCCGCGTCGCCCCGAGGACTCCGGACCGTCCGGTTCGTCCCGATCCGCACCCGGCGGGCCGGGACCGGTGCCCGCCGCCCGGCGTGTCACGCCCTGGGGCGTACCGACCGTCTGCCTACTCTCGAAACGCTCTGATGGGTGCCGTGCGCGCACAGCCGCGCAGGTGCCGGACCAGACCTGTCCTGCCCCCGACGACTGGCTCCTTCACGTGATCCGATTCGAGAACGTCTCCAAGGTCTACGCGCGTGGCGCCCGGCCGGCGCTGGACGACGTCGACATCGAGGTCGAGCGCGGGGAGTTCGTCTTCCTCGTCGGCGCCTCGGGCTCCGGCAAGTCGACCTTCCTGCGGCTGGTGCTGCGCGAGGAGCGTCCCAGCGCCGGGCGCGTGTTCGTCGCGGGCAAGGACCTCTCGACCCTCTCGACGTGGAAGGTGCCGCACCTGCGCCGGCAGATCGGCGCGGTCTTCCAGGACTTCCGCCTCCTACCCAACAAGACGGTCTTCGAGAACGTCGCGTTCGCGCTCCAGGTCATCGGCAAGCCCAAGCACCACATCCTCACCACGGTCCCGGACACCCTCGAGCTCGTCGGCCTGGGCGGCAAGGAGAAGCGGCGCCCGCACGAGCTGTCCGGCGGCGAGCAGCAGCGCGTCGCCATCGCCCGCGCCTTCGTCAACCGCCCGCCGATCCTGCTGGCGGACGAGCCGACCGGGAACCTCGACCCCACCACGTCGGTCGGGATCATGCGCCTCCTGGACCGGATCAACCGCACCGGCACGACCGTCGTCATGGCCACGCACGACGACGAGATCGTCGACCAGATGCGCAAGCGCGTCATCGAGCTCGACAGCGGGCAGATGGTCCGCGACCAGTCCCGCGGCGTGTACGGCTCGGACCGCTGAGGGGGATGGCGTGAGACTGCAGTTCATCCTCTCCGAGCTCGGCATCGGCCTGCGCCGGAACCTCTCGATGACCATCTCGGTCGTCCTCGTGACCTTCGTCTCGCTGACCTTCGTCGGTGCCGCGGGCCTGCTGCAGGTCCAGGTCGACCAGATGAAGGACGACTGGTACGACCGCGTCGAGGTCTCGATCTTCCTGTGCCCGGACCAGTCGGAGCAGCCGACGTGCGCCGGCGGCGAGGCGACGCCGGAGCAGATCGCGGCGATCGGCGACGAGCTCGACGGCCCCGCCCTGGAGCCCTACGTCCAGGACGTCTTCTTCGAGTCCAAGGACGACGCCTACGAGGCCTTCCAGGAGCGGTTCGCGGACGAGTGGTGGGCCGAGGGCGTGACCGCGGACCAGCTCCAGGCCTCCTACCGCGTCGCCCTGGTCGACCCGGAGCAGTACCAGGTGGTCTCCGACGTCTTCACGGGGCGCCAGGGCGTGGAGGTGGTCCGCGACCAGCGGCAGGTCATCGAGCCGCTCATCCTCGTCCTCAACCGTGCGAGCCTCGTGGCCGCGGGGCTGGCCGCCGTGATGCTGCTGTCCGCCGTGCTCCTCATCACGACCACGATCCGGCTGTCCGCGATGAGCCGCCGCCGCGAGACGGGGATCATGCGCCTCGTCGGTGCGTCCAACCTGTTCATCCAGCTGCCGTTCATGCTCGAGGGCGCGATCGCCGCGACCATCGGCGCCGCTCTCGCCGTGGCCGGGCTGTGGTTCGGCGTGACCTACCTGATCCAGGACTGGCTCGCGCAGTCGGTGCAGTTCGTCCCCTACATCGGCACCGAGGCGGTGTGGCAGATCGCCCCGCTGCTCGTCGCCGTCGCCATCCTGCTCGCCGCCATCTCATCGGTGGTCACGCTCAGCCGATACACGAAGGTGTGAGGACCATGCCCCGACCGACGACGACGCCCGGCGCCGGCCCCGGCGGGACGGCTCGCGCAGCCGACGCCCGGACCGCGACGCGCACGACGCTGCGGCACGTCGTCGTCGCGCTGCTGGGCCTCGGCCTGCTGGCCACGACGACGCTCCCCGCCACCGCCGACGACCTCGACGACCGCCGCCGCGCCACCGAGGAGCAGCAGCGGGACAACCAGGGCGCGCTGGAGGGCGTGCACGCGGACCTGGAGGACACCGACGCCGAGCTGCTCCAGGCGCAGCAGGAGCTCGAGGACATCCAGGCCCGCATCCCCGGGGCCGAGGCGGAGCTCGCCGCCGCGGAGCAGCTGCTCGCCCAGCTCCAGCTCGAGGCCCAGCTCATCGCCGAGCGCCTCACGGTCGCCCAGGACCAGGAGGTGACGATCACCGGCCAGATCGACGCCGACGCCGGCCGCGCGGACGACATCCGCGTCGCCATCGGCCAGATGGCCCGGGACGCGTACAAGGGCGACATGGCCGCCTCGGCCCTGTCCGCCGTGCTCGACGCCCGGACCACCGACGAGTTCGTCCAGCAGTCCGAGCTCGCCTCGACCGCCCTGCGCGCCCAGACGCAGGCGCTGCGCGACCTCGAGCAGATCAACGGCGTCAACCGCAACCGGCAGGCGCGGCTCGCCGCCGTCCGCGAGCAGATCGTCCAGCTCAAGGCGGAGGCGGACGCGAAGGTGCTCGAGGCCGAGGCCGCGCGCGCCCAGGCCGAGGCGCGCAAGGTCGAGCTCGAGCGCCTCCAGGACGAGGAGCAGGCGCGGATCGCGACCATCGAGTCCCAGCGCGCCGAGCAGCTCGCCCGCCGGGCCGAGCTCGAGCAGCAGCGCGCCCAGCTCGAGTCCGAGCTGCAGCAGATCATCGTCGCCCAGGAGCAGGAGCGGCAGCGGATCCTCGCCGAGCAGCGCGCTCGCGAGGAGGCCGAGCGCCGGCAGCGGGAGGAGGCCGAGCGCCGGGCCCGCGAGGAGGCGGCCAGCCGCAACAACGGCGGCGGCGGCAGCAGCGGCC
>NZ_CAMPHH010000019.1 GCF_946885855.1 uncultured Actinotalea sp.
GCTCCGCCCCGCCTGGCCCCGCACGCGTGCCGGCCGGACGGGGCGGAGCGACGGCCTCAGTGCCGCCGGGCGTCCAGGACCTCGGCGACCCGCACGGCGAGCGGCTCGCCGAGGAGGTCCTCCACGGGCTGCGGCAGGCTCAGGCACCAGTTCGGCCACTGCGTCACGGTGCCGGGCATGTTCGGCCGCTCAGCGACGCCGCCGGCGTCGTCGAGCGAGGCGAGGACGACGCGCGCGCGGCACTGCGACAGGCGCGTGTACTGCGCCACGACCGCCTGCTCGATCTCGGGCCGACCGATGGGCCGGTCGAGATCGACGCCGGCCGCGGCGGCGAGCTCGCGACGGACGCCCTCGAGCTGCTCGAAGTTCGCGGACTTGCCGATGCGGCGCAGGTCGTCGTTGTCCGACCCGGTCAGGGTGCCGGCGATCGTCGCCTGGTCGTGCGTGGACGACGCGCCCATGACCGCCTCGGGGAACTGGTCCACGGGCAGACGCAGCGCGGCGCGGTAGCCGAGCATCCCGTACTCGGCCATGGTCTCGCGCACCCCCGCGGCGACGGTGCCCATGTCCTCGCCGACGACCCAGGCGCCCACCCGTCCGGCCTCGAGCCGGAGGATCGCGAGCAGCGCCTCGGTCGGGTAGTGCACGTACACGCCGCCGGCGGGGTGCTCCCCGAGGGGCACCCAGTACAGCCGCCAGAGCTGCATGACGTGGTCGATCCGCAGCGCACGGGCGTGCCGCAGCGCCGACCGCACCATGCCGATGAAGGGGGCGAAGTCGGAGGCGATGAGCGCCGCGGGGTTGATCGACGGCAGCCCCCACTTCTGCCCGTCGAGGTTGTGCCGGTCGGGCGGGCAGCCCACCTCGTAGTCGAAGGAGACGAGGTCCTGGTGCATCCAGGCGTCCGCGGACGAGGAGTCGAACCCGACCGCCACGTCGGCGACGATCGTCGCCCCTGCCTGGCAGGCGGCGGCGAACTGCAGGTCCGCGACCCACTGGGCCCAGGCGAAGAACGCGACCCGGTCCGCGTTCTCGACGGCGAACGCCTCGGCGCCCTCCGGGGTGCGGTACCGCTCCGGCCAGCCGCGCCAGTGCGCCGTGCCGAAGCGCTCGGCGAGGACGGACCACAGCGCGAAGCGGCGCAGGTCCTCCCCGCCCTCGCCCACGAACACGTCGTGCTCGACCGGCAGACGGTCCTTCGTCGCGGCCCAGATGCGCTCCAGCGCGGCGAGCTTGAGCTCCCAGACCGAGTCGCGGTAGATCCGTCGCTCGGCGTTCAGCGCCCTGCCGCGCGCGGCGAGGTCGGCGAGCTCGACCTCGCTCGCCCCCGGCACGTCGTCGATCGCGATGTGGAGCAGCTGGAGCCACTGCCGCGACGCGGGCGAGTACGGGGATGCCTGCTGCGCCGGCACCGGCGCGGCCGCGTGCACGGGCGAGATGAGGACCGACCCGGCACCGGCGTGGGCCGCCGAGCGGGCGATCAGCGCGAGGTCGCCGAAGTCGCCGATGCCCCACGAGTCGCGCGAGCGGGCCGCGTAGAGCTGGACCGCCCAGCCCCAGCCCCGCTCGGGCTGGGCGAAGCGCTCGGGGGCGCTGATGACGAGACGGCGCTGCCCGGACGGGTGGACGAGCCGGTAGTACCCGACCTCCGGCCCGACGCCGGCGGCTCCGCCCAGGTGCCGGCCGTCGAGGGTCCAGAGCTCGCCCTCCAGCTCGTCGGAGGGCCGCCCCGGGGCGCAGACGACCGGCGGCACCGGGTCGCCGTGGTCGGCGATCACCGACATCACGGCGGTCCGCGTGTGGGGGTCCAGCTCCTGCACGGTCTCGTGGGCGTCGACGTACGACGCGGGGACGATCTCGGGGAGTGTCACGGTGGTGTCCATACCTGCACTCGTTCGCTCAGGGCCCGGGGGCCAGTGATCGGCACAACGTCGGCGGGACGGGTGGTGTTCCGCCGACGTTGTGCCCTGCTGCCCCCAGGGCGATCGGGTCGGGCTCGTGCGCTGGTGCTCGTCGTCGGTGACGGGCGCGCCGTCAAGGTCGTGTCAGCTCTCGTTCGGCTCCTGCTCGGGTGCTGCTCTGTCTCTGCTCGGGTGGTGCTCGGGTTCTGCTGACGCCGGGTCGGGCGACCGTTCCTCGCTCGCTGTGCTCCGGCCTGCGCTGCTCCGGCCTGCGCTGCAAACCTTGCAGCAACTTACTGCCATCGTTCCCTACCACCTAGGCCGCCAGGCCCAGGGACCACCCGGACGGCCCCCTCCGGACACCCGTCACACTGCCAGTCGGCTCCGAGGAGCCCGCG
This sequence comes from uncultured Actinotalea sp., assembly GCF_946885855.1. Next base: position 2,300 of record NZ_CAMPHH010000019.1, read on the forward strand.
ATGAGGCGACGCGCCACGCCGGTCGGGAACGCCCGGGTGGACGTATGCAAGCGCTTACAGCGCCACCCGCGCAACCATCCCACGACTGCCGTGGACATCCCCAGCGGGACGGACGCGGCGGCCACGGCGTCGGACCTCGCCGACGGCGCCGCCCTCGCACCGTGTCCGCCCTGATCAGACGGCATCCCGGCTGCCGTCCACCGCGCGCCCACCCCGGCCCGACCGGGTCCGACGGTCGCGACCGGGTCGTCCGGGTCGTCCGGGTCGTGCGGATCCGACGGGAGCCGACCGGGTCCGACCCGGTCGGAGCTGGGCACTCCCGTCCGAGCTCGACGCTGGCGAACCAGTTCAGGGCGAGGACCGAGGCCGGGGCGAGCGATGGCCCGGACCCCCGCCCGTTCCGCGGCCCGGACGCCGGGAGTAATCGGCGGTCCTGCACGGTTCACTTCCGACGTGACCACCGCCCCGCACCCCGTCCTCGGCTCGGCCGCGACCGACGGCGCGAACGGCGTCGGGTCGCAGCTGGTGCTCCTGGCCGCGCTCGTCCTCCTCGCCACGCTCGGGGCGCTCCTCCAGCGCCGCCGCGACGGCCGGTTCCGCACGGCCGCCGGCGCGGACCGCGTCGGCGCCGAGGACCTCGGCCGACCCCTGACCGCCCGACGGACCTTCCTGCAGGTGTCGGCGGCGACGTGCGCGACGTGCCCGCAGGTCGCCCGCGTGCTCCGCAGCGTGGCCGAGGACGCGGACGACGTCGAGCACGTGGAGATCCGCGTCGAGGAGCACGACGCCCTCGCCCGCCGGTTGGGAGTCCTCCGTACGCCCACGGTGCTCCTGCTGGATGACGACGGCACGGTCCTGTCCCGGACCTCCGGACCGCTGCGCCCGGACCAGGCGCGCGCCGCCCTGGCCGCCGACGACCTCGCCGCGGCCCGCTGAAACGGCCCCGGACGCTCCCCGAGCTCTCGTGACGCCCGACCCACCTGACCCACCCGACCCACCTGACCCACCGTGGAGCCACACATGACGACCGCCGGCGCACCCCGCCCCGCCACGACGGGGATCGACCCGCGCGGGCCGCGCTTCGGGGCCGCCGTGACCACGGTGCTGCTCGCGGTCACCCTGCTGCTCGCCGGCTCGACAGCGGGCACCGTGCTGCTCGGCGTCGCCGTCGTGCTCTTCGCCGTCGGCGTCGCGCGCGGCGCGCAGGGAACGCTGCAGGGCGTCGTCTTCCGGCGGCTCGTCCGGCCGCACCTGACGCCGCCCGCGCACCTGGAGGACCCGGCGCCCCCACGCTTCGCGCAGGCGGTCGGCCTGGCGGTCACGGGCACGGGACTGCTGCTCGCGCTCCTGGGCGTGCCGGGCGCCGTCGTCGTCGCCGCGGCCGTCGCGTTCGTGGCAGCCTTCCTCAACGCCGCCTTCGGCCTGTGCCTGGGCTGCGAGATGTACGTCGTGCTGCGGCGCCTGCGGCCGGCCGCCGGCTGAAGCAGGCGGGGTGCCGCCGCTCAGCACTCGACGACGTTGACCGCCAGCCCGCCCTCACTGGTCTCCTTGTACTTGCTGGACATGTCCTGGCCGGTCTGACGCATCGTCTCCACGACCGTGTCGAGGGAGACCAGGTGGGTGCCGTCCCCGTGCAGGGCCAGCAGCGCCGCGCTGACGGCGGTCGACGCGGCGATCGCGTTGCGCTCGATGCACGGGATCTGCACCAGCCCGCCGACGGGGTCGCAGGTGAGTCCCAGGTGGTGCTCGATGGCGATCTCGGCCGCGTTCTCGACCTGGCTCGGGGTGCCCCCGCGCACCGCGCACAGCGCTCCGGCGGCCATGGCGCACGCGGAGCCCACCTCCGCCTGGCAGCCGCCCTCGGCGCCGGAGATGGAGGCGTTGCGCTTGATCAGCGAGCCGAGCGCCGCCGCGGTGAGCAGGAAGCGGTGGACGCCCTCGCGCGAGGCGCCGGGCACGAAGCGCAGGTAGTAGTGCCCCACCGACGGCAGGATCCCGGCCGCGCCGTTGGTCGGGGCGGTGACGACGCGACCGCCGGACGCGTTCTCCTCGTTGACCGCCAGCGCCCACGCGTGCAGCCACTCCGTCGACGTCCCGCCCTCGCCGCGCGCCTCGCGCGCCTCCAGGTGCGCGCGCACCGCGGCGGCGCGGCGGGGCACCTGGAGCCCGCCGGGCAGCGTGCCGGAGGCCGCGAGCCCGTTCGCGACACAGGTCGCCATCCCGTCCCAGACGGCGTCGAGCCGTGCGGCGACGGCCTCCGCACCGTGCAGGGCCTCCTCATTGGCCCGCGCGATCCCGTCGATCCCCAGGCCGGTCTCGGCGCAGGTGGCCAGCAGCTCCGCGGCGGTGTCGAACGGGTACGGGACCTCGCGCACGGGCTCCGCGTCCTCGTCCGCACCCTCGCGGACCACGAACCCCCCACCGACGGAGTACCAGGTCTCCTCGCGCAGCGGCAGCGGCTCGCCGTCGCGCCACGCCAGCAGCGTGAGGGCGTTGGGGTGGCCCGGCAGCCGGGTCCGGGGGGCGAGTGCCACGGCCTCGCGCGGGAACGGGACGCGGCGCTCCCCCGCGAGCAGCAGGGCGTCGTCGGCGGCCCCGGGCTCGCCCGTCGCTCCCTCGGTCGGGCGGCGCGACCAGGCGCCGCGCACCGCGTCCGGGTCGCACGTCGCGGGGTCGAGGTCCGCCAGGCCCGCGACGACGGCGTCCGGGGTCCCGTGCCCGAGCCCGGTCGCCCCGAGCGAGCCGTAGAGCACGCACGTGACGCGGTCGACGGCGCCCAGGAGCCCGTCCGCGCGCAGGCGCCGGGCGAAGGCGCGAGCCGCGCGCATCGGCCCCACCGTGTGGGAGGAGGACGGCCCCACCCCGACGGAGAACAGGTCGAACAGCGAGACGTAGGCGGTCGTCGTCCGCCGGGCCTGGTCGGCGCCCCTCATCGTGCTCCTTCGCGCGTGGGTGGTGGACTCCCACGCTAACCGCGCGGTGCCCGCCGTGCCCGCCGGTGCGCGCCGGTGCGCGCCGGTGCGTGCCGGTGCTGTGCCGGTGCTGTGCCGGTGCTGTGCCGGTGCGTGCCGGTGCGTGCGGGCAGCCCGAGGTGCGCTGAGCGCCGACCCACGGCGATTTGTAGGTAAGGCTTGCCTCACCTACGCTCGTCCCGGCCGCCCACCGGGCGCCGGCACGACGAGGTGCAGCCCCACCCGTAGACCGACCGGTCCTGACCCACCTGGAGCACGCGTGCGCCGTTCGCGACTCGCCCGCCCCGTCGCCCTCCTCGCCGCCGTGGCCACCCTCGCGGCCTGCGGCTCGGGGGCCGAACCCGCCGAGACCTCCGACACGGCGGGCGGGGACGGGGACGCCCTCGTCATCTACTCGGGCCGCAACGAGAACCTCGTCGACCCGATCCTCGACCGCCTCGAAGAGGCCGTCGGCTTCCCCGTCGAGGTGCGGTACGCCGGCACGAGCGAGCTCGCCGCGCAGCTGCTCGAGGAAGGAGAGGCGACCGACGCCGACGTCTTCTTCGGCCAGGACGCCGGCGCCCTGGGAGCCCTGGCCCGCGCCGGCATGCTCGCGGAGCTCGACCAGGACGTCCTCGACCTCGTCCAGCCGGAGTACCGCGACGCCGACGGCCGCTGGGTCGCGACGTCCGGCCGCGCCCGCGTCGTCGCCTACGACCCCGAGCAGGTCACGGACGTCGAGTCCCTCACCGGCATCGACCAGCTCGTCGAGCCGGAGTGGGCCGGCGAGGTCGGGTTCGCCCCGAGCAACGCGAGCTTCCACGCCTTCGTCACGGCGCTGCGCGTCGACCGCGGGGACGACGGCGCGCGGGAGTGGCTCGAGGCGTTCGCGGCGAACGACCCGCAGGACTTCGAGAACAACATCGCCGTGCTCGACGCGGTCGACGCCGGGCAGGTCTCGCTCGGCCTCATCAACCACTACTACTGGTACCAGCGTGCGGCCGAGGTCGGCGAGGACGGCGTCAACGCCCGGATCCACTTCCTCGACAACGACGACCCGGGCGCGCTCATCAACGTCGCCGGAGCCGGTGTCATCGAGGGCACCGACCAGCCGGAGGCGGCCGCCGCCGCCATCGAGTTCCTGCTGTCCGAGGAGGCCCAGCAGTACTTCGCCGACGAGACGGCCGAGTACCCGGTCGTCGAGGGCGTCGAGTCCACCGTCTTCGACCTGCCACCGCTCAGCGAGCTGCAGGGCTCGCGGATCGACCTCAACGACCTCGACACCCTGGAGGAGACGCTGGCGATGCTCGACGAGGTGGGACTCACCTGATCACCCGTGAGCCGCAGGTGCCGCACGAGCAGCCGAGCGTGAGCGGTCGGGTCTGAGGACGTGAGCCTCACGACGACGACGACGCCAGGACGGCCGGTCCGGGAACGCCCGCCGGCCGTCCTCGTCGTGCCCGCGACGCTCGCCGCCCTCGTCGCCACCCTGCCGCTCGCCTACCTCGTCGTCCGCGCCGGCGAGAGCGGGTGGGCCACGGCGTGGGAGATCGTCGTCCGCGAGCGCACCGTCCGGCTGGTGCTGCGCAGCCTCGGGCTGACCGCCGCGGTCACGGCCGTCTGCCTGGTCGTCGGGGTGGCCCTCGCGTGGCTGACCGCCCGCACCGACCTGCCCGGCCGGCGGACGTTCGGCGTCGTGGCCGCCCTCCCCCTGGCGGTGCCGAGCTACGTCGCCGCCTACGCGTGGATCTCGACCTTCCCCGGGCTCGCCGGCTTCTGGGGCACGCTGCTCGTGCTCTCGGCGTGCACCTACCCGTACGTCTTCCTGCCGGTGGTCGCCGCGCTGCGTCGGGCCGACCCGAGCCTGGAGGAGGTCTCGCGCTCGCTCGGTCGCAGCAGCCTCGCCACCTTCTGGCGCGTCACGGTCCCGCAGATCCGGCCCGCGGCGGCCGCCGGCGGCCTGCTCGTGGCGCTGTACGTGCTGTCGGACTTCGGGGCGCCCTCACTGCTGCGGTACGACGTCTTCACGCGGGTCATCCACGACTCGTACCGCTCGAGCTTCGACCGGACGCCCGCGGCCGTGCTGTCGATCATCCTCGTGGTGCTCACGATCGTCATCACCGTCGGGGAGACCCGCAGCCGGGGCCGGGCGAGCCAGGCCCGCGTGGGCTCGGGCGTCGCCCGGACCGCCGCCCCCGTCGCCCTCGGCCGGTGGGCACCCGCGGGCGTGCTGGCCTGCCTGGGCGTCGCCGGGGTGGCCCTCGCCTTCCCTGCCGGGACCCTCCTGTACTGGCTCACCGTGGGCTCCTCGGCCCGGCTGGACGTCGGCCGCCTCACCGACGCCGCCTCGGCGACCGTCGTCGTCGCGGTCCTCGGGGCGCTCGTCACGACGGCCCTGGCCGTCCCCGTCGGAATCCTCGCCGCCCGCCACGCCGGCCGCTCGGTGCGCGTGCTGGAGCAGGCCACCTACGCCGGGCACGCGCTGCCCGGCGTCGTCGTCGCACTCGCCCTGGTGTTCCTGGGGGTGCGCTACCTGCGGCCGGTGTACCAGGAGGTGCCGCTGCTGGTCCTCGGCTACGCCGTGCTGTTCCTCCCGGCCGCGGTGGGCGCCGTCCGCGCGAGCGTCGCGCAGAGCCCGCGGCGCCTGGAGGAGGTCTCGCGCTCCCTCGGCTTCGGGCCGTGGGCGACGCTGAGACGCGTCACCGTCCCGCTCGCCGGGCCGGGAATCGCGACGGGGGCAGCGCTGGTTCTCCTCACTGCGATGAAGGAGCTCCCCGCCACCCTGCTGCTGCGCCCGACCGGCATGGACACCCTGGCCACCCGGCTGTGGACGGAGACCGGCTCAGGTGCCTACGCTGCCGCTGCGCCGTACGCGGCGGCGCTGGTCCTGCTCGCCGTCGTGCCGACGGTGCTGCTCACCCGGGTACAGACCAGGGCCGTCGACCGCGCGACCGTCGTCCCCGACGCCCCGGGCCGGGCCGGGGCCGCGACGGCCCAGGCGGTCGTCGGGCGGATCCGGGTGACCACCATGTCGGCAACCACCGGGTCGTCCGGACCGCAGGCAGGCGAAGGAGGAGGACGGCGATGAGCCCGCTGCAGGTGCGCGGCGTCACCAAGGCGTTCGGCGAGCAGCCGGTGCTGCGGGGCGTGGATCTCGAGGTCCCGTCGGGCCGCCTCGCGGCCGTCCTCGGCCCCTCGGGGTGCGGCAAGACGACGCTGCTGCGGGTGATCGCCGGCTTCGAGCGGGCCGACGGCGGCTCGGTCGTCCTCGCGGGCCGGGAGGTCGCCGGCCCCGGCACGCACGTGGCGCCCGAGAAGCGCCGCGTCGCCGTCGTCCCCCAGGAGGGCGCGCTCTTCCCGCACCTGACCGTCGCGCAGAACGTCGCCTTCGGCCTGCGCGGCGGCCGGGGCGCCCGGCGCACGTCCCAGGCCCGCGTCGAGGAGCTGCTCGAGCTCGTCGGCCTGCGCGGGTACGGCGGGCGCATGCCCGCCCAGCTGTCCGGCGGGCAGCAGCAGCGCGTCGCCGTGGCGCGCGCGCTCGCGCCGCGCCCCGACGTGGTGCTGCTCGACGAGCCCTTCTCCGCGCTCGACGCCGCCCTGCGGGCCAGCGTCCGGGCGGACGTCCGTGCCGCCCTGCACGCCGCGGGCGCGACCGCCGTGCTGGTCACCCACGACCAGGAGGAGGCGCTGTCCACGGCGGACGTCGTGGCCGTCATGCGCGAGGGCGTCGTCCTCCAGGCGGGCACGCCCAAGGACGTCTACCGGTTCCCACGGGACGTCGAGGTCGCGCGGTTCGTCGGGGAGGCCGTCGTCATCCCCGCGACGGTGCGCGACGGCGTCGTCTGGACCCCCCTCGGTCACCTCCCGCTCGCGCAGGCGGCCGCCGACGGCGTGGGCCGCGCGGTCCTGCGCCCCGAGCAGGTGCACCTCGTGCCCGAGGGTGAGGGGCTCACGGCGCGGGTCGTCGACCGCTACTTCTACGGGCACGACGCGAGCGTGGCGCTCGAGGTCCGCTGCCCCGGGGACGTCCTGCTGCCGGTCCTGTGCCGGACTCAGGGCGAGATGCCCGAGGGCGACACCGTCGGCGTGCGCATCACCGGCCCGGTGAACTGGTTCCCGGGCGCCGCCTGACAGGCCGCCGCCCTCCCCTGCCTGGGCCGGTCACGTCCGGTGGCCAGGGGCCGGCCGTGGCCGGGCCGGGCGGGTGCGCTGCCCGGACCGGCGTGACACCGGGGCGCGCTAGCCTGCCAGCAGCTCGACCACGATCATCCGTCCGGTCGCCACGGCGGCCGGCGCCGCAGGGGGAGCCATGCCGCGAACCGTCCGTCCGTCCCGTCGCGCACGCGTGTCGGCGTCTGCTGCCGCGCTCGCAGCCGCGCTGGTCCTGCCACTCGCCGCCTGCTCCGCGGACCCGCCGGCGCCCGAGGACGCCGCGGAGACACTGGCACGAGGGCTCGCGTCCGGGGACCTCGGCGAGGCGCCCCTCGGCGAGACCCCTGGCGCCGAGGCGTCCGACCAGGTCGCGGCGGCGACGGCCGCGCTGGAGCCCCTGCGCCCCGGCGTCGAGGTCGTCGACGTGACCCTCGCGGAGGACGGCGGCACCGCGCGCGCGGTCCTGCGGCACCACTGGGACCTCGACCCCACGGGTGACGAGGACTGGACCTACGAGGTCCCGGCGGACCTCACCCTCGTCGAGGATGCCTGGCAGGTGCGGTGGTCGACGGCCCTCGTCGCACCCGACCTGCGGCCCGCCGAGGTGCTCGCGACCGCCCGGGAGGCCGCAGCGCGGGCCGACGTGCTGGGGGCCGGGGGCGTGCCGATCGTCCAGGAGCGTCCCGTCCTGCGCCTGGGGGTCGACAAGACCCGGGTCGACGCCGCGGGGCAGCCGGACGCCGCCCGTCGCGTGGCCGAGGTGCTCGGCCTGGACCCGGAGGCGTACGCCGGACGGGTCGCGGCGGCCGGCGAGCGGGCCTTCGTCGAGGCCCTCGTGGTGCGCGAGGCGGAGCCTGGCGTGGACCTGGGGGCCTTCCGGGCGGTCGAGGGCGCGCTCGCCGTCGAGGACACCCTGCCGCTCGCCCCGACGCGGCGCTTCGCCCGCGCGGTACTCGGCACCGCCGGTCCCGCGACAGCCGAGGTGGTCGAGGCGTCGGAGGGCGCCGTCCAGGCAGGGGACGTCACCGGGCTGTCGGGACTGCAGCGGCAGTACGACGAGCAGCTGCGCGGGACGCCGGGCCTGAGGGTCGTGGCCCGCACGGAGGACGGTTCCGAGCGGCAGCTCTACAGCCGGGCACCCCGTCCCGGCGAGCCGCTCGCCACCACGCTGGACCCCGGTGCCCAGGACGCCGCCGAGTCGGTCCTGGACCCCGTGCCGTCACCCAGCGCGATCGCGGCGATCCGGCCCTCGAGCGGCGAGGTCCTGGCACTGGCGAGCGGTCCGGGCAGCGACGGCTACGCGACCGCGACGCTCGGCACCTACGCCCCCGGCTCCGTCTTCAAGGTCGCGAGCGCGCTCGCCCTGCTGCGCTCCGGCACCACGGTCGACACGACGGTCGAGTGCCCGCCGACCACGACGGTCGACGGGCGCGTGTTCCGCAACTTCCCCGGGTACCCCGCGCAGGCCACCGGGCCCGTGCCGTTCCGGACGGCCATGGCGCACTCGTGCAACACCGCGTTCATCGGCGCCCGCGACCAGGCACCGCCGGCCGCGCTGGCCGCCGCGGCCGCGTCGCTCGGGCTCGGCACCGCCGCGGACCTCGGCTTCCCCGCCTTCCTGGGCGCCGTCCCGGACGACGGCGGTGGCACCGACCACGCCGCCGCGATGATCGGCCAGGGCCGGGTCCAGGCCTCGCCCCTGGCGATGGCCACGGTCGCCGCGTCCGTCGCCCGCGGCGCGACGGTGGTGCCCCGCCTGCTCACCGACGCCCCGGCGGTCGAGAGCCCGGCGGAGCCCCTCAGCGCCGCCGAGGCCACCGCCCTCCGGGAGCTGCTGCGGGCCGTCGTCACCGAGGGCGGGGCGGACTTCCTCGCCGACGTCCCGGGCGAGCCCGTCCTCGCCAAGACCGGCACCGCGCAGTTCGGCGGTGGCGAGGACCTGGCCAACCACGCCTGGATGATCGGTGTGCAGGGCGACCTGGCGGTCGCCGTCTTCGTCGAGGACGGCGACTACGGTTCGACCACCGCCGGGCCGCTGCTGGAGGACTTCCTGCGCCGCGTGGCGTGACGCCCCTCGCGGCGCGGTCGCGGTTCAGTGCCCCCGGAGGCGCTCGATCTCCCGGCGGTCCTTCTTGGTGGGTCTGCCGGCACCCCGGTCCCGTCGGGGCAGGAGCGGCAGCTCCTCGCGCGGTGGAGGTGGGGGCGTCCGGTCCTCGTAGCACTCGACCGCGACGGCGGCGCCGACGCGCTTGACGAGGGTCCGGCGGACGACCACCAGGCGCTCCACCCCGCGCACGCGGATCCGCACCTCCGTGCCCGGGCCGACGAGCGTGGCGGGCTTGGCGCGGTCGCCGTCGACCCGGACGTGGCCCGCCCGGCACGCGGCGCCGGCAGCAGAGCGGGTCGGGAACAGACGCACCGCCCACGCCCAGGCGTCCACACGGACGCGGGCGTTCTCCGGGGCCGGTGCGCTCACGGGACCAGCCTAGGCAGGCGCGTCGACCTCGTCGGCGTGCCCGGTGCCCGTGCTCCGACCCTCGTCCGTCGCGTTCCAGGCGCTGACCACCGTCCACGCGACCGCGGCGAGCGGCACGGCGAGCAGAGCCCCGACGATCCCCGAGAGGATCGTCCCCGCCGTGAGGGCCAGGAGGACCGCCAGCGGGTGCAGGTGCAGGGCCCTGCCGAGCACGACCGGCTCGAGGAAGTTCCCCTCGAGCTGGTTCACGGCGATGACGACGCCGAGCACGATGAGGGCGGTCACGGGCCCGTCCGAGACGAGTGCGACGAGCGTCGCGAAGGTGCCGGCGAGCGTGGCCCCGATGATGGGGATGAACGCGCCGAGGAACACGAGCACAGCCAGCGGCAGCGCCAGCGGGATGCCCAGGACGAGCAGCGCCAGCCCGATGAAGAAGGCATCGACGAACGCGATGATCGCGATACCTCGCACGTAGCCGCCCAGCACGTCGACCGCGCTCACGCCGATGCGGTCGGCCCGTTCCCGGATGCGCGGCTGCAGCGGCCGCAGGAAGAACGCCCAGATCCGCCGGTGGTCGCGCAGCAGGAAGAAGAGCACCACCAGGGCGAGCACCGTCCCGGTCAGCGCCTCGGCGGCCGCCGTCGCCCCGGCGATCGCTCCGCTCTGCACCGCGTCGCTCGTCGCCAGCTCCGTCACCTGGTCCCGCGCCTCGGCGATCTGCTGCTCGTCGAGGGCCAGGGGCCCGTCGACGAGCCAGCTCTGGAGCTCGTCCAGGCCCTCCATCGCCGCAGTCCTCAGCTCGTCCCACTCGTCGCGGATCGCCCGGCCCACGAACCACAGGACCGCACCGAGGGTCCCCACGCCGACGAGCATCGCGATCGCCGTCGCGAGGGTGTTGTGGACGCCCCGGGACCGCATCGCCCGGACGAGCGGCGCGACGGCGGCCGCGATGAGCGTCGCGATGAGGACCGGGATGACGAGCAGGGACACCTGCCGCAGCCCCCACACCGTGACGGACGCGAGCAGGAGCACGAGGAGGACCTGGGCGCTCCGGACCGCGGTCCGGCCGAGCCCGTCCTGCCAGGGGCCGGTCCGTCCGCCCCGGACCGGACGGTCCTGGGGGTCCGACACGTCGCGGGCGGACCCGTCCCGCGCATCACGATCGGAACGTTCCGTACGAAGGCCTGCGTGCTGCTCGTCCGAAGGGGCCGTGCGTGGGGTCGAGGGCATGCGTCGAACCTACGGAACCCCCGCCGGACCAGCACCTCGGGGCGCACGCCGGCCGCCGGGAGCCACCTCTGGTGCCACCCGGGCGCCGCCCCGGGGCGACCCGCGAGCGCGGACCGGCCGGGGGCCGTCGTCGGCGCGGCTCGGCATCGCGGCTCAGGGGTGCGGCTGAGCGGCGCGGCTCAACGGCGCAGCCGCAGGTACTCCTCGATGAGCGCCCGGGTGGACGGGTCCTGCTCCGCCAGCGCGGCGGCGTCGCCCGCGACCGCCGGGGTGATCTGCGTCGCGAGGACCTTGCCGAGCTCCACGCCCCACTGGTCGAAGCTGTCGATGCCCCAGACGACCCCCTGGACGAAGGTGATGTGCTCGTACAGGGCGATGAGCTGACCCACCACGGACGGCGTGAGCGCCGGGGCCAGGATCGACGTCGTCGGCCGGTTGCCGGCGAAGACGCGCGCGGGCACGACCTCCTCCGCCGTGCCCTCCACGCGCACCTCGTCGGCGGTCTTGCCGAAGGCCAGCGCCTTGGTCTGCGCGAAGTAGTTCGCCAGGAAGAGGGCGTGCACGTCGGTGTCGCCGTCCCGCAGCGGGTGAGCGGGGTTGGCGACCGCGATGAAGTCCGCCGGGATGAGACGCGTGCCCTGGTGGATGAGCTGGTAGAACGCGTGCTGGCCGTTGGTCCCGGGCTCGCCCCAGAAGACCTCGCCGGTCTGCGTTGTGACCGGCGAGCCGTCCCACCGCACCGACTTGCCGTTGGACTCCATGGTCAGCTGCTGCAGGTACGCCGGGAACCGGTGCAGGTGCTGGGCGTAGGGCAGGACGGCGTGGGTGTGGGCGTCGAAGAAGTTGACGTACCAGACGTTGATCAGGCCCATGAGCGCCGGGACGTTCTGCTCGAGCGGCGCGGTGCGGAAGTGCTCGTCGACCGCGTGGAAGCCGGCGAGGAAGTCGCGGAAGGCGTCGGGGCCGATCGCGATCGCCACGGAGGTGCCGATCACCGAGTCGACGGAGTAGCGCCCACCGACCCAGTCCCAGAACCCGAACGCGTTCGCGGGGTCGATCCCGAACGCGGCGACCTTGTCCAGGGCCGTCGACACCGCGACGAAGTGCTGCGCGACGGCGGCCTGGCGGGACTCCTCGGAGCCGTCGATCGCCCCGGCGGCGTGCAGGGTCTCCCAGAGCCAGTCGCGCGCGAGCCGGGCGTTGGTGAGCGTCTCGAGGGTGCCGAAGGTCTTGGAGGCGACGATGAAGAGCGTCGTGGTCGGGTCCAGGTCGCCCACGGTCTCCGCGACGTCCGTGGGATCGATGTTGGACACGAACCGCAGCTCGAGACCGTCCTGGACGTACGGCTGGAGCGCCTCGTAGACCATGACCGGGCCGAGGTCCGAGCCGCCGATGCCGATGTTGACGACGGTGCGGATGCGCTCGCCCGTCACGCCCGTCCACGCGCCGGAACGCACGCGCTCGGCGAACGCGAACATCTTGTCCAGCTCGGCCTGCACGTCGACGTCCACGTCCTGGCCGTCGACCACGAGGCGCGGCTCGGCGCCGGCCGGACGCCGCAGCGCCGTGTGCAGGACCGCGCGGTTCTCGGTGACGTTGATCCGGTCACCGCGGAACATCGCGTCGGCCCGCTCCCGCAGGCCGACCTCGTCCGCGAGCCGGACCAGCAGCTCGAGCGTCTCGTCGGTGACGAGGTTCTTGGACAGGTCGACGTGCAGGTCCGCGACGGTCCGCGTCAGCCGCGTCGCACGGTCCGGCTCGGCGGCGAACCAGGCGCGCAGGTCCGCGTCGAGGGCAGCGTGGTGGGCCGCGAGCGCGGACCAGGCCTGGGTCGAGGTGGGGTCGGTGGGAGGAGTCGTCACGGGACACGACCCTACTGACGCAGCGGCGGGTCGGCGTAGGCCGGTCCGGACGGAAGTTCGCGGATTCTTGTCGTGGCGGGCCTCGGCCGCTGGGCGCACCTCGACCGGCCGGGTCGCTCAGCGCACGTCGACCCGTCGGGTCGCTCAGCGCACCTCGACCCGTCGGGTCGCTCAGCGCACCTCGAACCGCACCTGGCGTTCGACGGGGTCGGCGACCGTGAGCCGGGCGCGCACGGTCGTCCCCGGCTCGAGGCCCCGGCCCGTGGCACGGGCGAGCACGGGCGGGACGAGGACCTGGAGCAGCCCGGCCTCGCCGTCGTCGTCGGCGTCGACGACCACGGCCTCCAGCTCCTCGCCCACGCGCCCGGCGAGGAGCGCCGCCTCCGCCGCGTCGACGACGGCGCGCTCGAGCTGCCCGGCGAGCCGGTCCGAGCCCGCCATCAGCGCCGGCAGGGTGGGCAGCGCCTCCCGCACCCAGTCGGGGACCTCGGCACCGCGGCACAGCGCCTCGCACGTGGCGAGCCCGAACCGGTCGACCAGGCGGCGCAGGGGTGCGGTGACGTGCGCGTACGGCGCGGCGACGGCCGCCTGCTCGCGGACCTCGGGCAGCACGCCGTCGTCGAAGGGGGTGTAGGCCGCGCCGCGGAAGAGGACGGTCGACTCGTGCAGGAGCGCCAGCTGGCGGGGGTCGGCGGGGTCGAGGCCGCGCAGGACCTCGGGATAGCGCGCACCGTCGGGCCAGGTCACCCCGAGGGCGAGCGCCGCGCGCCGGAACTGCCGCACGGTGCGCTCGTCGGGCGGCGGCATCGTGCGCAGGATGCCGACGCCGCCCTCGAGCATCATCGCCGCGGCGGCCATACCGGTCATGAGCGAGATCTGGGCGTTCCAGTCCTCGCTCGGCACCGGCGGGCGCAGGCGCAGCTCGTACCCGTCGGGGTGCTCGACGACCTCCTGGTCCGGCAGCGGCAGGGTCGCGCCGCCGCGGGCGCGTTCCAGCGCGGCGCGGAGCTCGCCGACCTCGCGCAGGAGCCGCAGCTCCTCCGGGGCGGTGCCGGCGTCGACCTCCCGCTGGACCTGCTCGTAGTGGTAGCGCGTGCGGCTGCGGACCAGGGCGCGGACGACCTCGGCGGACGTCGTCCGGCCCTCGCCGTCGAGGTCGATCACCCACACGAACGACGGCGCGGTGGTCCCCGGAAGCAGGCTCGCGGCGCCCTCGCTGATGACCGGGGGGTGCAGCGGGACGCGGCCGTCCGGGCTGTACAGGGTCTGGCCACGACGCCGCGCCTCCGCGTCCACCGGCGACCCGGGCGCCACGAAGGCGGGGACGTCCGCGATGGCGTAGTGGACCCGGAAGCCGCTGCCCCGCCGGGCCAGGTGGAGCGCCTGGTCCAGGTCCGTGGCGCCGGGCGGGTCGATCGTGAGGAACGGGATGTCGGTCCAGTCGGTGTCGGGCAGGTCGGGCGCCGCAGCCGCCCGCTCGGCCGCGGCGAGGACGTCCGCGGCGAAGCGGTCGGGCAGGGCGAGGTCGGCCCGGATGCGGCCGAGCACCTGCTCCAGGAGCGGTCCGTCGACGACGGCGGTGCGGTCCGCCCCCTGGTCCCGGCTCTCCCGGCGCAGCTCGGACAGCTGACGGTCGTCCTTGCTGCGGCGCGTACGGGTCGGCATCTGGGTCCTCTCGCTCGACGGCTCCCCCGGTGCGGTCACAGTACGGAGGGGACCGGCCGCCCGCACGGTCCTCGGGCCGGGGCACTCCCGGCCCGGTCGGCGGCAGGCACGCGCGGGGCCCGCCGTGCCGACGGAGCCTCCCCTGCCTACCGTGGGCGGATGGGCGAGGTGCGGATCGGCATCTCCGGCTGGAGGTACGCGCCGTGGCGCGGCGTCTTCTACCCGCCGGGGCTCCCGCAGCGGCGCGAGCTGGAGCACGCCTCCCGGCTGCTGTCGAGCATCGAGATCAACGGCTCGTTCTACGCCCTGCAACGGCCGGAGAGCTACGCGGCGTGGGCGGCCGCGACGCCGGAGGACTTCCTCTTCGCGGTCAAGGGTGGGCAGTTCATCACGCACATGCTCAAGCTCACCCGTCCGGAGACCTCGCTGGCGAACTTCTTCGCCTCGGGCGTCCTCGCGCTCGGCCCCAAGCTGGGCCCCTTCCTGTGGCAGCTGCCGCCGGTCCTCCGGTTCGACGCGCAGCGTCTGGAGGCGTTCTTCCGCGCGCTGCCGCGGACGACGACGGCGGCCGCGGCGCTCGCCGAGCGGCACGACGCCCGGCTCGAGGGCCGCGCCTGGACGACGACGGACGCCGAGCGCCCGCTGCGGCACGTGCTCGAGGTGCGGCACCCGAGCTTCGCCGGCCCGGAGACCGCGGCGCTCCTGCGCGAGCACGACGTCGGCCTCGTCGTGGCCGACACCGCCGGGAGGTGGCCGCTGCTCGAGGACGTGACGAGCGACCTCGTGTACGTCCGCCTGCACGGTGCGGAGGAGCTGTACGTCAGCGGCTACGACGACGCCGCGCTGGAGCGGTGGGCCGACAAGATCCGGGCCTGGGCCGCCGCCGGCCGCGACGTGCTCGTCTACTTCGACAACGACGTCAAGGTGCACGCCCCGTTCGATGCGCAGCGCCTGGCCGCGCTGCTCGGCGTGGGGCCGGGGACGGCGCACCGGCCCGTGAGCCGCCGGCCCGAGCCGTCGGAGCCCGCGCGCGGCGGGCGGTGAGCGCCGCGGAGGCGGCAGCCCGCCGTCCCGGGATCGTCACCCCCGCAGTGCCCGCAGCCGCCGCACCCCCTCGACCAGGACGTCCTCCTGCTTGACGAAGGTGAACCGCACCGCCGACCGCAGCTCCGCCGCCGCCGCCGACCCCTCCCGGCAGAACGCGCTGACCGGCACCCCGACCACGCCGGCGAGCTCCGGCAGCCGGGTGCACAGCACCGCGCCGTCGTCGTGGCCGAGAGCCCGGCCGTCGGCGACGACGAAGTACGTGCCCTGCGGGACGACCACGTCGAAGCCCGCCGCCTCGAGCCCCTCGCAGAGCAGGTCCCGACGCCGCTCGAGCGAGGCGACGAGGTCCGCCATCCACGCCCGCGTCCGCCCGTCGTCGTCCGTGAGCGCCTCCGCCACCGCGTGCTGGAACGGCCCGCTCGCCACGTAGGTGAGGTACTGCTTGACCGCCCGCACGGCGTCGACCAGCGCGGCCGGCCCGGTCACCCACCCGACCTTCCACCCGGTGAAGGAGAACGTCTTCCCCGCCGAGGACACCGTCAGCGTCCGCGCCGCCATGCCCGGCAGGGTCGCGATCGGCACGTGCCGGACGCCGTCGTACACGAGGTGCTCGTAGACCTCGTCGGTGACCACGACGACGTCGTGCTCCCGCGCCGCCGCCGCGACGACCTCGAGCTCCGCGGCGTCCAGCACCGCGCCCGTCGGGTTGTGCGGGGTGTTGAGCACGACGACCCTCGTCCGCGGGCCGAGGGCGGCGCGGAAGGCGTCGGCGTCGAGGCGGTAGCGGCCGCCGTCGGCCCGCAGCGGCACGGTCACGTGCGTCGCCCCCGCCATCGCGACCACCGCCGCGTAGCTGTCGTAGTACGGCTCGAGCGTCACGACCTCGTCGCCGGGGCCCGCGAGCGCCAGGACCGCGGCCGCGAGCGCCTCCGTGGCCCCGACGGTCACGAGGACCTCGGTGTCCGGGTCCACGGTCAGCCCGTAGTGGCGCTCCTGGTGCGCCGCGACGGCGTGCCGCAGCTCGGGCACGCCCGGCCCCGGCGGGTACTGGTTGCGTCCCGCGCGGATCGCGGCGACCGCCACCTCCGCGACGTGCGTCGGCCCGTCGACGTCCGGGAACCCCTGGCCCAGGTTGATCGCCCCCGTGCGGGCCGCCAGCGCGGACATCTCCGCGAAGACGGTCGAGCGCACCGTCGCGTCCGGCGCGACGAGCCCCGCCGCGCGCACGACGTCGTTCCACCGGCCGGGCACGTGAGGAGCCATCGGCCCAGGCTAGGGCCGGGCGCCGACGTCGGCCGCCGCTGCCCCGCGGGGCGCCTCGTCGTCGGCGGCCGCTGCCACCGCTCCGGCGGCCACCGGTCCCTCGGGACCGGCGACCGACGGCGTCGCGGCCTGCGCGGCGTCCTCGGCCTCCGCCCGGGCGACCTGCTCCCCGACGTGCTCGAGCTGCTCGTGGGCGTCGCGCCGGTAGGCCGGCGTCCCGAGCGCGAGCACGAGCTGTGCCACCACCATGCTCGCGAGCATCACGCCGGTCATCGCGAGCGCGTCGCCACCGAGCAGGCCCACCAGAGGGCTGACGACGCCCGCCAGCCCGGCCTGGAAGAACCCGATGAACGCCGCGGCCGTCCCGGCGCGGTCACCGTGCCGGGACAGCGCCAGCGCCGAGGCGTTGGCCATGACGAACCCGAGCACCGCGGTCGAGAACCAGATCGCGACGACCAGCGCCACCAGCCCGCCGGCCCCCGTCGCGCCCTGGACCGCCAGGAGCACCGAGAAGGCGAGGGTGACCGGCAGCCCCGCCCGCAGCAGCGTCAGGGGCCCGAACCGGCGCACGAGCGCGGCGTTGACCTGCGACCCGGTGACCAGCGACGTCCCGCCGAGCGCGAAGACCAGCGCGAACTGCTGGGACGTCAGCCCGTACTCCTCCTGGAAGACGAAGGACGACCCGGCGACGTAGCTGATGATCAGCGCCATGCCCATGCCCGGGATGATCGCGAGCGCGACGAACCGGCGGTCGCGCAGCAGGGTCGCGTAGCCGCGGAACGACGAGCGGATCCCGTGGGCGGTCCGGCGCTGCGGCGGGAGCGTCTCGGGCAGGAAGAGCGCGACGACGACCACGAGCAGCGCGGCGCAGGCCGCCAGCGTGACGAAGACGGCCCGCCAGCCCCAGGCGTCGGCGATGACGCTCCCCGCGGTGGGGGCGAGCAGGGGAGCGGCGGCGATGACGAGCATGAGCCGGGAGATGATCCGCGCCGCCTCCGCACCCGTGTACCGGTCCCGGATCACGGCCATCGCGACGACGGTCGCGCCGGAGCTCACCAGCCCCTGCAGCACCCGCAGCGTCGACAGCTGCCCGATCGTCGCGGCGACCACGCACAGGAGCGAGATGACGACGTGCAGGGAGACGCCGATGAGCACGGGCAGGCGGCGCCCGACCCGGTCCGAGAACGGCCCGACGATGAGCTGGCCGATCGCCCCGCCGATGAGCATCCCGGTGATGGTGAACTGTGCGGCGGCCGGCGTCGTGGAGAGGTCCGCGGCGACCTCCGGGAGCGACGGCAGGTACATGTCCGTCGTCACGGCGGGGAGCAGCGTGAGCGACCCGACCAGCAGGACGAACCAGAAGGTCCGGTCCTCCGTGGCGGTCCGGGCGGAGGCGGTCCGGGCGGAGAGGGTCCGGGCGGAGGAGGTCGCGGGTACGGTCACGGGCACCCTCCGATTGTGACACCGAATCGTTTCGATCGGCGAGGCGTCCCTCCTGTCGGAGAGAGCCGTGTCGGCGGCCGGCGGCATGCTGGTCCCATGTGCGGCCGCTACGCCTCCAGCCGGCGTCCCGAGGACCTGATCGAGGAGTGGATCGACTTCAAGCGCACCAACGAGATCGACC
>NZ_CAMPHH010000020.1 GCF_946885855.1 uncultured Actinotalea sp.
AAGTCGACATTCACCCCGATATTTCTGGTGCCTGTCCCCGCGCCGCCGGTCCCGCCGCCCGGTCGTCGCCGCCGAGGCGCCCGCCGCCCCGGGGCTGCGCGCCACGGCCGCGGCCCCGGCCGCCGACGCCGACGCCGCGACCCCAGCCACCGGCGCCGCGGCAGCGGCTCCCGTGGCCGGTCCCGTGCCCGTGCCCGCCGCCCCGGACGCACCGCTGTCGATCGGCCGGATCCCCGTCGTCGACGTGGAGCCCGTGCTCGAGGCGGGGCGCTGGCCTGCGAAGGCCGTCGTCGGCGAGGCCGTCGAGGTCACCGCGACGGTCTTCCGCGAGGGCCACGACGCCGTGGCGGCCTCCGCCGTGCTCGTCGCGCCCGACGGGACCGACCACACCCGGGTCCGCATGGACGTCGTCAACAAGGGGCTGGACCACTACCGCGCGGACCTCGTCCCGGACGCCGAGGGCGCGTGGGGCTTCCGCGTCGAGGGCTGGTCGGACCCGTACGGCACGTGGAGCCACGACGCCGCGATCAAGGTCGAGGCCGGCGTCGACGTCGAGCTCATGCTCGCCGAGGGCGCCGCCCTGCTCGAGCGTGCCGCGGACCGGCCGGCCGTCGACGACGCGGGACGCACCGTGCTCCTCGACGCCGTGGCGTCCCTGCGCGACACGCGGCGCTCGCCGGGCGACCGCCTCGCGGCCGGGCTGTCCGACGCCGTGGTCGCCGTGCTGGACGGCGCACCGCTGCGGGAGTACCTCAGCCCCTCGCCCACCTACCCGCTCCTGGTCCAGCGCGAGAAGGCGCTCGTCGGCTCCTGGTACGAGTTCTTCCCCCGGTCCGAGGGGGCGACGTTCGACGAGACCACCGGGCGCTGGCGCTCCGGCACGCTGCGCACCGCCGCCGAGCGCCTGCCCGCGATCGCCGCGATGGGCTTCGACGTCGTCTACCTCACCCCGATCCACCCGATCGGCACCACGCACCGCAAGGGCCGCAACAACTCGCTGACCACCGAGCCCGGCGACCCGGGCTCGCCCTACGCGATCGGCTCGCCCGACGGCGGCCACGACGCGATCCACCCCGAGCTGGGGACCTTCGAGGACTTCGACTTCTTCGTCGAGCAGGCCCGGGCCCAGGGTCTGGAGGTCGCGCTCGACGTCGCGCTGCAGTGCTCGCCGGACCACCCGTGGGTCACCGAGCACCCGGAGTGGTTCACGACCCGCATCGACGGCACGATCGCGTACGCGGAGAACCCGCCGAAGAAGTACCAGGACATCTACCCCCTGAACTTCGACAACGACCCCGAGGGCATCTACGTCGAGATGCGCCGGGTGCTCCAGGTCTGGATCGACCACGGCGTCACCGCGTTCCGCGTCGACAACCCGCACACCAAGCCGCTGGTGTTCTGGGAGCGGATCCTGCGCGACGTCGCCGCGGACCACCCCGAGGTCGTCTTCCTCTCCGAGGCGTTCACCCGCCCGGCGATGATGCACACCCTGGCGAAGATCGGCTTCCACCAGTCGTACACGTACTTCACCTGGCGCAACACGAAGGAGGAGATCGAGGAGTACCTGACCGAGGTCTCCGGCCGGCCCGCGGCCTACATGCGGCCGAGCTTCTGGCCGACGACCCACGACATCCTCACCCCGTACATGCAGCACGGCGGCGCAGCGGCGTTCGCGATCCGCGCCGTCCTGGCCGCCACCGGCTCACCGACCTGGGGGATCTACTCCGGCTACGAGCTCGTGGAGAACGTGCCCCGGCCCGGCGTCGAGGAACAGATCGACAACGAGAAGTACGAGTTCAAGCCGCGCGACTGGGCGCTGGCCGAGGAGATCGGCATCGCGCGGCTGCTCGGCCAGCTCAACGCGATCCGCCGGGAGCACCCCGCCCTGCAGCGCCTCCGGGGCCTGACCGTGCACCGCACGTCCGACGACGCGATCGTGGCCTTCTCGCGCAGGGTCACCGCCGCCCAGTCCCCGACCGGGGTCGAGGACACGGTGGTCGTCGTCGTCAACACCGACCCGCACCACACCCGGGACGGCGTCGTGCAGCTGGACCTGGCGGCCCTCGGCCTGCCGGCGCCCGAGGGGGACGAGCCGGTGCTCGCCGCGCACGACCTGCTGTCCGGCGCGGTCTACGCCTGGGGGGCCCGTCCGTACGTCCGCCTCGACCCGTGGGCCCAGTGCGCCCACGTGATCCACGTGAGGAATCTGTGAGCTCGACCACCTCGAACCGCCCGGAGCCGGCGCCTGTGGACACGGGCACCCTCCGCGCCGTCGACCCGGTCGCGGCGCTGCCGCCGCGACCCCAGCCGACCGCGCCCGCCCACCCGGTCCGGGGGCAGGGCCTCGTGGACGACCCCGACTGGTACAAGAAGGCGGTCTTCTACGAGGTCATGCTGCGGTCGTTCAGCGACTCCACGGGAGCCGGGTCCGGCGACCTGCGCGGCCTCATCGACCGCCTGGACTACCTGCAGTGGCTCGGCGTCGACTGCCTGTGGCTGCCGCCGTTCTACCCGTCGCCGCTGCGCGACGGCGGGTACGACGTCTCGGACTACACCGCGATCGCGGCGCAGTACGGCACGCTCCAGGACTTCGCCGACCTCATGGACGCGTGCCACGCCCGTGGCATCCGCGTGATCATCGACCTGGTCATGAACCACACGAGCGACCAGCACCCGTGGTTCCAGGCCTCGCGCTCGGACCCCGAGGGGCCGTACGGCGACTTCTACGTGTGGAGCGACGACAACACGCGCTACGAGGACGCGCGGATCATCTTCGTGGACACCGAGACCTCGAACTGGACGTTCGACCCGGTGCGGCGTCAGTACTTCTGGCACCGCTTCTTCAGCCACCAGCCGGACCTCAACTTCGAGAACCCGCGGGTGCGCGAGGCGATGATGGACGTCGCCCGGTTCTGGCTCCGGATCGGCGTCGACGGCTTCCGGCTGGACGCGGTGCCCTACCTGTTCGAGGAGGAGGGCACCAACTGCGAGAACCTCCCCCGGACGCACGAGTACCTCGCCGAGATCCGGGCCATGGTGGAGCGCGAGTTCCCGGGACGGATCATGCTGGCGGAGGCCAACCAGTGGCCCGAGGACGTCGTGCCGTACTACGGCACCGACGACCACCCCGAGTGCCACATGTGCTTCCACTTCCCGGTGATGCCGCGGATCTACTACTCGATCAAGGACCAGCGGGCCACGTCGATCGTGGACATCCTGGCCGACACCCCGCAGATCCCCGCGGCGGGTCAGTGGGGCACGTTCCTGCGCAACCACGACGAGCTGACCCTGGAGATGGTCTCCACCGAGGAGCGCGCGTCGATGTACGGCTGGTACGCGCCGGACCCGCGCATGCGCGCCAACGTCGGGATCCGGCGGCGGCTCGCCACCCTCCTGGACAACTCCCGCGCCGAGATCGAGCTGGCCCACGCCCTGCTGCTGTCCCTGCCGGGCAGCCCGTGCCTGTACTACGGCGACGAGATCGGCATGGGCGACAACATCTGGCTGCCCGACCGCGACGCGGTCCGCACGCCGATGCAGTGGACGCCGGACCGCAACGCAGGGTTCTCGACCGCCGACCCGGGCAAGCTCTACCTGCCCGTCGTGCAGTCGCTGGTGCACCACTACACGACGGTCAACGTCGAGGCGCAGCTGGCCCAGCCCGCGTCGCTGCTGCACTGGGTGCACGGCATGCTCACCGTCCGGCGCCGCCACCCGGCCTTCGGCCTCGGCGACTTCACGGCACTGCGGACCGACGACGACGCCGTGCTGGCGTACCTGCGGTCCACGCCGGAGGAGACGGTCCTCTGCGTCGCGAACATGGCCGCCACGCCGCGTGCCACCGCCGTCCGGCTGCCCGACCACGCGGGCCACCGGCTGCGCGACGTGTTCGGCGGCGCCCCGTTCGCGGCGGTGGGCGACGACGGCGCGGTGTTCATGACGCTCGGGTCGCGGGACTTCTTCTGGCTGACGATCCACCGTCCCGGCGAGGAGGAGGCCTGACCCGGGCGAGCAGGACGGCACCGCTCGCGCGCCGGCGCGCGGCAGGACCAGACCGACCACCGGAGGTGGCATGACCCCCAGCACGACGGATCACCCGCTGCCCGGCCGCGCGCCCGCCGACGACGGCGTCATGCCGCTGCTCGCGGGGTGGCTGCCCGACCGACGCTGGTTCCCCGACAAGGGCACCGCCGGCTCCGTCGAGCGGGTCGCCGTGGTCGACCTCGTCGACCCCGAGGCCGAGGGTGAGGTGGGCCTGCACCTGCTGCGCCTGCCGTCCGGGGCGCTGCTCCAGGTGCCGCTCGTGGTCCGCCCGGACGGCGACGCCCTGCCCGAGGCGCTGCGACCCGCCGTCGTCGGCACGACGTCGTCCGGGAGGGTCGTGGTCGACGGCTGTCACGACCCGGCGTTCGTCCGCGCCTGGCTCGCCGCCGCGGCCCGACCCGGCGGGCCGTCGCCCCGGCCCGAGCCGCCCGACCTCACCGGGATGCGCATCCTGTCCGGCGAGCAGTCGAACACCTCCGTCGTGCTCCCGTCGCTGCACCCGCCGGCGATCCTCAAGGTCTTCCGTGGCGTCAGCACGGGGGCGAACCCGGACGTCGAGGTCCCGCTCGCGCTGAGCAAGGTCGGCTGGCACGGTGTGCCGCGGCCGTTGGCCTGGCTCACCGGGGCGTGGCCCGCCGGCCCGGGCCCCGTCGCCGGCGGAGGCACGGACGCAGGTCACCTGGGCGTGCTCAGCGAGCTCGTGCTCGGCGCCCGGGACGGCTTCGAGCTCGCGTGCCGGTACGCGGGCGAGGACGCGTCGTTCGGGGAGCTCGCCCAGGACCTCGGCCGCACGACCGCCCAGATGCACGCGGCCCTGCGCTCCGCGCTGCCCACGGACGCCCCGACGAGCGCCCCGACGGACGGCGTCGTCGCCGTCCTCCGGGCGCGTGCCGCCGCGGCCGTCGCGGCCGCGCCCGCCCTCGCCGACCGGGCCCCGGCGGTCGAGGAGCTCTACGCGCAGGTCGGCAGCCTGACCGACCTGCCGCCGCTGCAGCGGGTGCACGGCGACTACCACCTCGGCCAGGTCCTGCACTCCGTCGGCCAGGGGTGGTCCGTGCTCGACTTCGAGGGCGAGCCCTCGGCCTCGGAGGAGGAACGGAACCGTCCCGACCTCGCCCTGCGCGACCTCGCCGGCATGCTGCGCTCGATCGACTACGCGGCCGCTGTCGGCGGGGCCCGGGAACCGGGCTGGGCGGAGGAGGCGCGGGCCCGTCTCGTCGCCGGCTACGACGCGGGGGCCGGCACCACCGGCGCCCACCCCGAGACCACCATGCTGCTGCGTGCCCTGGAGCTCGACAAGGCGCTGTACGAGGTGGTCTACGAGTCCCGCAACCGGCCGACCTGGGTCGACATCCCGCTCGCGGCGGTGGACCGCCTGGTGCTCGCCGCACGCTGAGCCGCCGACCCGCCGCCGGTGACGATCAAGGGTCGACTCCTCCGTGCACGGCCCCGGGCAGCGTGGCAGGGTACAGACCATGAGCACCACGCCACCGTCCCCGGTCCGGCCGGAACCTCGTCCCGTCGCCCGTGAGGAGCTGGAGGCGCTGGCCTCCGGCACCCACGTCGACCCACACCGCGTGCTCGGCGCGCACGCGGACGGTGACGTGGTGACCGTGCGCACGCTGCGGCCGCTCGCGGACGCCGTCGTCGTCGTCACCCCGCACGGCGAGCACGAGGCGACGCACGAGCACCAGGGCGTCTGGGTCGCGACCCTGCCCGGGCCCGACGTTCCGGACTACCGCCTCAGGGTCACCTACGGCACCGACGTCACGACGACGGACGACCCGTACCGGTTCCTGCCGACGCTCGGCGAGATGGACCTGCACCTCGTCGCGGAGGGCCGGCACGAGGAGCTGTGGACGGTCCTCGGCGCGAACCCGCGGGCGTACCCGAGCGTCCTGGGCGACGTCACCGGCACGGCGTTCGCCGTGTGGGCGCCGAACGCCCGGGCCGTGCGCCTCGTCGGCGACTTCAACCACTGGCAGGGCTCCGCCCACGCGCTGCGCACGCTCGGCAGCAGCGGCGTCTGGGAGATCTTCGTGCCGGGCGTCGGCCCGGGCGCGCGCTACAAGTTCGAGATCCTCACCGCGGACGGCTCGTGGCGGCAGAAGGCCGACCCGATGGCCAAGGGCACGGAGGTGCCCCCGGCGACGGCGTCCGTCGTCGTGGCGTCGTCGCACGAGTGGCACGACGCTGCCTGGCTCGAGCGCCGGGCCGCCTCCGACCCGCACCACGGCCCGATCAGCATCTACGAGGTGCACCTCGGCTCGTGGCGCCCCGGCCTCAGCTACCGCGAGCTCGCCGACCAGCTCACCGAGTACGTCCTGTCCACGGGGTTCACGCACGTCGAGCTCATGCCGGTCGCGGAGCACCCGTTCGGCGGCTCGTGGGGCTACCAGGTCAGCTCGTACTACGCGCCGACGTCGCGCTTCGGCCACCCCGACGACTTCCGGTACCTCGTGGACCGGCTCCACCAGGCGGGCATCGGCGTGATCCTGGACTGGGTGCCGGCCCACTTCCCCAAGGACGAGTGGGCCCTGGGGCGCTTCGACGGGACGCCCCTGTACGAGCACCCCGACCCGCTGCTCGGCGAGCAGCCCGACTGGGGCACGTTCGTCTTCAACTTCGGCCGGAACGAGGTGCGCAACTTCCTCGTCGCCAACGCCACCTACTGGCTCGAGGAGTTCCACGTCGACGGCCTCCGCGTCGACGCGGTCGCCTCCATGCTCTACCTGGACTACTCCCGCAGCCACGGTCAGTGGCGCCCCAACATCCACGGCGGGCGCGAGAACCTCGAGGCCATCCGCTTCATCCAGGAGGCCAACGCGACGGCGTACCGGCGCACCCCCGGCGTCATGATGATCGCCGAGGAGTCCACCGCGTGGCCCGGCGTGACGACGCCCACCGACCACGGCGGCCTCGGCTTCGGCCTGAAGTGGAACATGGGCTGGATGAACGACACCCTCCGCTACCTGGCGGAGGAGCCGATCAACCGGCGCTACCACCACCACGAGGCCACCTTCTCCCTCGTCTACGCCTTCTCGGAGCACTTCGTCCTGCCGCTCAGCCACGACGAGGTCGTCCACGGCAAGGGCTCGCTCATCCGGAAGATGCCGGGCGACGAGTGGCAGGAGACGGCCGGCCTGCGGTGCCTGTTCGCCTACCAGTGGTCGCACCCGGGCAAGCAGCTGCTCTTCATGGGCAGCGAGTTCGGCCAGACCGCGGAGTGGAGCGAGGGCCGGAGCCTCGACTGGCACCTGCTCCAGTACGACCGCCACGCCGGGGTCAGCCGCCTCGTCACCGACCTCAACCGGGTCTACCGCGAGGAGCCGGCCTTCTGGCGCCTCGACGCCGACCCGGCCGGGTTCGAGTGGATCGACGCCCAGGACGCCGGTCACAACGTCCTGTCCTACATCCGACGGGACGGGACGGGACGGAGCGTCGTCGTCGTGGTGAACTTCGCGGGCACGGCGCACGAGGGTTACCACCTCGGCCTGCCGCACGGCGGGACGTGGCGCGAGGCGCTCAACACCGACAGCGAGGTCTACGGGGGCTCGGGCGTCGGGAACCTGGGTCGGGTCGAGGCCGTCCCGGAGACGCGGCACGCCCAGAGCCACTCGGTCCGCCTGCGGGTCCCGCCGCTCGGCGCGATCTTCCTCGTGCCCGAGGGCCAGGAGCCCGCAGCACCCTGACGCAAGCCTGACAGGGCAGCGGCCCGGGAGGACGGGAGACCCGTCGCCCCGGGCCGTTGCTGTCGTCGCGCCGGCGCGCGTGCCAGGAGAGCGCGCAGGCCGGCGCGCTGGTCAGTAGAGCGCGCCGGTCAGTAGAGCGCGCCGGTCAGTAGAGCGCGCTGGCCAACGCGCGACGCGCCGCCGCGACCCGGGGGTCCGTGTCCCCCACGACAGAGAAGAGCTCGACCAGCCGCACCCGGGCGCGCTCCCGGTCCGGCCCGGCGGTCCGGCGCACCGTGTCGACCAGGCGCGCGAACGCGTCCTCGACCTTCCCGCCGAGAACGTCGAGATCGGCCACCACGAGCTGCGCGTCCACGTCGGCCGGGTCCTGCGCCGCCGCGGCACGGGCCGCTGCCGGGTCGACCGTCCGCGTCCGCCGCAGCAGCTCCACCTGCGCGAGCCCGACGCGCGCGTCCTCGTCCTTGGGGTTCTCCCCGAGCGCCTGGGTGTAGGCCGCCACGGCGGCGTCCAGGTCGTCGCGCTCGATCGCGTCGAACGCCTCCTGGTGCAGCGGCGGGAGCGGGGGCTCCTCCGGCTCGGCGGCCGGCGCGCCGTCGACCGGGACCCGGCCGGTGACCCCGTTGGCCTCGGCCATCTGCAGGACCTGGTCGATGACGGCCCGGACCTGCTCCCCCGTCGCCTGCTCCAGCGGCGGCAGCGGCACGGCCTGGCCCTTGACCACGGCGACGACGGTGCTGCCCGACTGGGCCGAGACCGCCTGGGCGACCTGCGGGCTGCGCTCGACGTCGATGCGCCCGACGAGCAGACGGCCCCCGAGCTCAGCGGCGATCTGCACGAGCGTGGCCGTGACCGAGCTGCTCGCGGCATCCCGCGCCGCCCACAACGTCAGCACGACCGGCACGTCCATCGACCGCTGGACCACCTCGGGGAACGAGGCCTCGGTGACGTCGACGACGACGCCCGCCGGGACCGCGTCGCCGTCGGTGCCGGTCGTGCCGGCGGGACCACCGGGCGCGGGTGCCGGCGGGCGGCCGAGGCTCGACAGGTCGACGGCGCCACGGACGTCGAGAGGGGGACGGGGGCCGGTGGGCTGCGTCATGCGGGTTCTCCGGAAGGGTCGGGCGTCGGGCGTCGGGCGGTGCCGGGTCAGGCGGTGCCGGGTGGGCGGTGCCGGGTCAGGAGCCGCTGGCTCCGGTGAGCGAGAACTCGGCGCCGAGCAGGGTGACCTGCTCGTCGCTGCCGGCCGGCGGGACGTCGAAGGCAACGGTACCGACGAACGTCAGCTCGAGAGACGTCGCCAGGGTGGTCGCCCCACCGAGGAACGCGGCCGTCGCCGGGTCCACGGTCAGCGTGCTGTCGTCGAGCGTGATGGCGATGGTGAGCCGAAAGCCCCCGGTCACGATCGCGCCGCCGTCCGCCGTCCCGACGGCGACGGCGCCGTCCTCGAGCGGCACGACCTCCTCGGTCACCGCACCGCCGTTGGCCGCGCTCTGGGCGTACGCCTCGCGCAGACCGGCGATGTTCTCGCGCAGGCGGTCGGGGGCGAAGGTGCCGGCGTGCTCGGAGGCCTCGCCGTTGAGCAGGACGTCCACGTACCGCGGCAGGACCTCGGCGGGCGGCACCAGGACCTCGGTCGAGTCGGCGGGCACGGGCGCGTTGCCGACCTCCGGCTGTGCGGTCGGCGGCATCTCGGTGCCGGGCAGCAGGCGGACCCACGACCACAGGCGGTACTGCTCGCGGGGCCCGGGCTGGACCAGCGTGAGCAGCAGCGGCGCCTGCAGGTCCGCCGGCGGCTCCGTCACGACGAGGATGGTGCGGGGCCACTCGTCGGTCGCCGTCGTGACGACCGACTGGACGCCGTCCGGCAGCGGCGTGACGGCGCCCTCGACCGCTCCGGCGGCGAGCGTGTACTCGGCCGCCCGCAGCGTTGCGGCGGGACCGGTGAGGCGGGGCGCCGCCGCGTCGACGGCCTGCGCCGCGTCCGCCTCGGCGACCGCGGTCGCGACCGCGTCGAGCACGCGGTCCACCTGCTCGGGGGTCACGGCGGCCGACGGCGTCGCGGGCACGGGGTCGGGAGCGGGCTCCGGCAGGGGCTGCGCGCACCCGGCCAGCAGGAGGGCGCCGAGCACCGCCCCGACCGCGCGACCGCGCACGCCGGGCCCGCGCCCGCGGCGACTCGTCCGGCGGCTCATCGTGCTCCTCCGTCATCCGTCGTTCGCGTGTCGTCCTCGTCGCCGCGCTCCGTCGCCGGCGGAGCGGCCTCCTGCCCCTTCGCCGGCGGCGCGGCCGCCGGATCCCCAGCCGGTGTCCCGCCCGCGAGCCCCCACGTCTGCCGCCAGGCCGAGGCCCCGGGGGCGGGCCGTGCGCCCGGAGTGGCTGGGCCCTGCGCCGCCGGACCCTGCGTCGCCGGACGCGGTGCGGACGGACCCGGTGCGGACGGACCCGATGGCGACGGGCCCGGAACGGACGGAGGACCCGGGTCCGCGGAGCCCTGCGCTCCCGGCTCCGACGTTCCCGGCCGTCGCGGCCCGAGCCTGCCCGCGGCGGGGGGCAGCCCTCGCCGGAGCGCAGGGCCCTCGGGGCGGGCCCCGGAGCCTGGCGCATCGGCGCCCGAGGGGCCGGCCTGGGGCGTCGTGCTTCGTGCACCGGACGCGGCGGCGTCGCCCTCGGTGACCGTGGGCCCGGCCGGCCGCTCGGCTCCCGGCGCGGTCACGGGTGAGGTCCCGCGGGAGGGGTCGGGCGCGGAGTCGGGCACGGTGGCGACCGGCGCGCCGACGCGCGCCTGCCGCTCGCGCAGCTCCCGGCGGGTCAGCGGCCGCTCGCCCGTCGCGGACGAGGGGGCCGCGTCCGCAGGAAGCGCTGGACCCGCACCGACGGGTCCGCCGCCTGCTGCGGTCGCGGGGGTGGGCCGCGCCCGCAGGAGACCCACCAGCAGGAGCGCGGCACCGGCCAGGAGGAGCAGCCCGCCGACGACGAGACCGGGCACGAGCCAGGGCGTCGCGACGGTCTGGGGCCACGACAACGTGACCGTCGGTGGGACGTCCGGGTCCGTGGACGCGACCAGCACGCTCCAGCGCCCGTCCTGCACCTCCCAGCGCAGCTCGGCCGCGTCCTCGCCGGACACCTCCTCGACCCACAGGTCCGCGCCGCGGGGGTCGGGTGCAGGCTCGCCGTCGGTGACCTCCTCGCCCTCGGCCCCCGGTTCCGCCGGGGCCTCCTCCGGTGCGCCCTCCTCGGGTGCGGCCTCGGCCGGCGTCGTCCCGCTCGGCTCGGGCTCGGTCGGTGCGGAGGTCGCCTCGTCTCCCGACGGCCCGGCGTCGGTCGCGAGCGTGGTCCGGTCCACGAGACCGGTCACGCGGGTCGCAGGGCTGTCCCCCACCCAGGCGTCCACGTCGACGCTGCGACCGAGCGCGACCACGACGGGCGCGCCCTGCGCCTCGGCGCTCACCGTGACCTCGTCCGCTGCCAGGTCCAGAACCCCGGGATCGGTCACGAGGAGCGTGCTGCCGGAGCCGGCGGTCGCCGAGGCGGCGAGCGTGTCCGACGCCCGCCAGACCGTCGCGGAGGCCGCCGCGAGGCCGCCGACGACGAGGCCGACGACGCACAGCAGCGCCCCCAGAACGCGCATGAGCACGAGCGGATCCCTTCGCCAGGTGACGATCAACCATAGGTCAGGGCCCCGGAGCGGTCGTCCTGAACGCTCCGGGGGTGCGCCGCGGGCCGTTACCCTGAGGGACGGTGCTGCGACCGCCCGCAGCACGGGCCGGCGCCGACGGCGCCCGTGGTCCGCTCGCGGTGAGAGGCCCGAGCGCCCCGCGCCGGCACGCCGAGCCCCTGCCAGGAGGATGCCGTGCCCGACGAGCGATCGATGTTCCCGGTGGTCATGCGGGGGTACGAACGCGGACAGGTCGAGCAGCGTCTGCAGCAGCTGGAGCAGCAGCTGGCGGACGCGCGGGGCCAGGTGGAGCAGCTCGACGCCAAGGCGATGCAGATCGCCGGCGAGCTCTCCGAGGCGCACCGTCAGCTCCGGGAGGCCGAGCGGCCGACCTACTCCGGCCTCGGCTCCCGCATCGAGCACCTCCTGCGCTCCGCGGAGGAGCAGTCCTCCGACGTGGTGGCCCAGGCGAACGCGCAGGCGGCGGACGCCGTCGCACGCGCCAAGCTCGCGGCGGACCAGATGCGCGCCCGCGCCGAGAACGAGGTCGCCGAGATGCTGGCGACCGCCCGTCGCGAGGCTGAGGACCTGCGCAGCACGGCGGCCTCGGAGGCCGAGCACGCGGTCTCCTCGGCGCAGCGCCGCGCCGAGGAGCTGGTCGGGTCCGCCGAGCGCGAGGCGGCACGCATCTCCAGCGCGATCGCCACCGAGGAGAGCGAGCGCCGGACGACGCTGGAGCGCGAGCTCGGGACGCTGCGGGCGACGGTCGAGCGCGAGACCACCGAGCTCCGCGTCGAGACCGAGCGCGCGGCCGCCGAGCTGCGCAGCACGACCGAGACGGAGACCGCGCGCCTGCGCGAGGAGGCCGAACGCTACGCCGAGGACCTGCGGGCGACCGCCGACGCGGAGACGAGCGGGCTGCGCCAGCGGGCTGCGGCCGAGACCGCGGACCAGCGGGCGGACGCGGAGGAGTACGCCGCCACGCTGCGCGCCACTGCCGAGCGCGAGACCGGCGAGCTGCGGCGACGGAGCGAGGCCACCGCCGCACAGGTCCGGTCCGACGCGGCGGAGCACGCCGACGGCCTGCGCGCCGCGGCGGAGCGCGACGCCCGGGCGCTGGCCCAGCGAGCGCAGACGGAGGCTGCGGCCCTGCGCGCGGAGGCGGACCAGTACGCGGCGTTCGCCCGGGCCACCGCGGACCGGGAGGTCGCGGAGCTGCGCTCGACCGTGGCCGACGAGGTCGCGGCCCTGCGGACCACGGCCGACGAGGAGGTCGCCACCCTCCGGTCCGAGGCCGAGGCGTACGCCTCGGAGCTGCGCACGAGCGCGGAGCGCGAGACCACCGAGCTGCGGGAGCGCACGGTGCGGGAGACGGCCGACCTGCGCTCCACGACCGCGCAGGAGACCGACGAGCTGCGTGCGGTCACCGAGCGGGAGACGGCGGAGCTGCGCTCCCTCACGCTGCGGGAGACCAACGAGCTGCGGGAGCGGACGCGCCTGGAGGTGGACCGCCTGACGACGGAGGCGCAGCGCGCGGCCGCGGAGCTCACGGGTACCGCGCGGGCCGAGGCGGACGCCGTCCGCGAGCAGGCACGACGAGCGCTCGCCGACGCGGAGCTCGAGATCGCCGCCCGGCGCGAGGAGGCGGAGCGGGCGGACGCGGAGCGGCACGAGGCCGCCCGTGCCGAGACCGAGCGGCTCGTCGCGGACGCCGAGGAGCACGCGGCGGACGCCGAACGGCGGGTCGCCCTGGCCCTGGAGCAGGCGGAGAAGATCCGCCGCGACGCCGACACCCACGCCAAGGAGCTCCTGTCGAACGCCCGGCGCAACGCGGACCGGGTCGTCGGGGATGCGCGCGAGCACGCGGAGCGCACGCTGTCGGACGCGATGACGGAGGCCGAGCGGGAGCGGACGACCGCCCAGCGTCAGGTCGAGGACCTCAACCGCCAGCGCGAGGCGATCACCACCTACCTCGACGAGCTGCGCAACCTCCTCGGACACGACCCCGTGCCGAACCGCCGCACCCTCGAGCAGGCGATCGACGCAGAGGCGCGTTTCGAGGCGACGGGCGTGCCCGCGACCCTGGAGCGGGCCGACGACGCGGAGGGCGCCGGCGCGCCCGGCGCGGTGATCACCGACGAGGACGACGTCGCCGCCGCGAGCACGGCCGAGGACGACGGCGACGTCCCCGCCGACGACGAGGCGACGTCCGTGGACGAGCGACCCGCGACGAGCGGGCCGGCAGCCGACCAGGACGCCCGGGACGACGCCGTCGAGGACGAGGACGAGCACGACGCCACCGGCGAGGAGGACGGCCCGGGGTCGGCGAGCGTGCCCGAGCCGCGGTCCGGCGACGACGCGGAGGTCCCCACCGGCTCGTCGGCTCGTGCCTGACCGACGACGGTGCGGGCGGGGGCGGGCATGATCGCACGGGCCCGAGCGACGCGAGGGACCGGCGGGGCCACGGCCGCGCCGTCGGCATGAGCGACGCGAGCGACGGGCCGGGGAAGGCAGCCGCCGACGACCCGACCGAGGACGACTGGCGGGCTCGGCGCCGGCAGGCGGCGGACGCCCAGGCCGAGGCCCTGGCCCAGCGTCAGGCCGCCGAGCACGCGGCGGCACGTCGGCTCCTCGCCGAGTTCGTGGCCGAGGCGACGCGGCAGGGCCCCCCTCCCGTCCCGCTGCGCGCCCGCAGCTACGACGGACGACACCGGTACCGCACCCCGCTGCACGGGTGGTACCTGCGGCGGAACGAGTCGGTGGCCGTCTCGACGGCCGGCGACTTCTACGTGCTCGGCGTGCCGGGCAGCCTGCGGGCGCTCGTGCGCGGCGTCGAGCCCGAGCCCGCCGATCCCCCGCTGGTCCTCGGGCGCGGCGGCCGCGACGGGGAGTCCGTCGACCTCGCCGACGCCCTGCGCGTCGTCCTGGAGGGCGACCGCCGGTCGCCGTGAGGGTCCCGGCGCGCGTCGGGCCCGGCCCGGCCGCACGCTCGCGAGATGCTCCGACGCTCGCCAGGTGCTCGGACGCGCGCGGAGAGCTCAGGCGCTCGCGCGGTGCAGCAGGCCTGCCAGGGCTGAGGCGACGGGCTCCGGGCTCTCGTTCGGCGTCATGTGCCCTGCCCGCGGCACGACGGTGACCTGGACGTCCCGCAGGACCGCCGCCATGTGCTCCGCCGCGGCGGGCGGGGACAGCTCGTCCTCGTCCCCCACCACGACCACCGCAGGTCCGGCGAAGCCGGCGAGCACCGCGGTGCGGTCGGGCCGCGCCGCCATCGCCCGCTGCGCCCACGCGACGGCCGACGGGCCCTGATCGCGGATCCAGCCCTCGACGCGGTCGACGAGGTCCGGACGGGCGATGCGGTTCGTCGCGCCCAGCACGGCGCTGCGCATACCCAGCACCGGGTCCACCCGCATCTCGGCCAGCGCGGCCTCGGCGAGCTCGAGACGCTTCGTGCGCGCGGCGTCGTCGTCGGCCGTCGACTTGGTGTCGACCAGCCCGAGCCCCGCCACCAGGTCCGGGTGCCGCTCGAGGACCGCCATCGCCACGTAGCCGCCCATCGACAACCCCGCGACGACGGCCCGCTCGATCCCGGCGGCCCGCAGCACCGCCGCCACGGCGTCCGCGGCGACCTCGAGCGACGGCGTCTCCCGGGGGGCGCCGAGCCCCTCGGCGACGTCCTCCCCGGTCGGGGACGTGCCGAAGCCGGGCAGGTCCGGGGCGATGACGGTCGGGTCCCCCGGCAGCAGGTCCGTGACGTCCAGCCACATCCGGTGGTCCAGCGGGAAGCCGTGCAGGAGCACGAGCGGCAGTCGCCCGGGCGCACCCTCGCGGAGGGTGTGGAGCCGCAGCATGCCGTCCGTCGTCATCGTCGCCTCCTCGGCGGCCGGTCAGCCCGGCCGGGTCCGTCGCCGGCGTGCCGGCGCGTCGTGGTCCGCCCCATGATGGCGGGTCGGACGGCTCTCGTGCGCCCGGTTCCGCGGCGCGGCGTCAGCGGCGCCGGTGCCGGGCGCCCCAGCACGCGGCGTGCCAGTGCCGACGGCCCTCGAGCGCCGCCTCGGGGCCGAGGAGGGCGTCGGCACGCCAGGCCACCACGTGCGGCGTGCCGGCGGGCACGTCCTGCCGGCAGCCGGGGCACGTGTAGGTCTTCGCGCCGCCGCGCACCCGCTGGACCGTCCACTCGCCGTCGGCCGCCGACTCGCTGCGCCGGCCGCCCAGCGCGCGGTCGAGGTCCAGCGGCTCGGGCGGCGCACCGTAGGGGCGCTTGCTCGAACGACGTCCCCGGGGCATGCGGAGCATCCTCCCACCCGGCCCGCGCACGCTCAGCGCGACGCGGTGGCCCCTCCCGCGGCGCGGGCCGCCTCGACCGGCTCGAGCTCCTGGGCCACCTCGACCGGCACCAGCTGCCCCGTCCGGATGACCTCGCGGTACCACAGCGCGGAGTCCTTGCAGGTGCGCTCGAGGGTGCCGTAGTCGACGTGGACCATGCCGAAGCGGCGGTCGTAGCCGTACGCCCACTCGAAGTTGTCCATGAGCGACCACAGGAAGTACCCGCGCACGTCGGCCCCGGCGTCGCGGGCCCGACCGACCGCCTCGAGGTGGTCGTGCACGTACGCCACGCGACGCTCGTCGTGGACCCGGCCCGCGGCCGTGACCTCGTCCTCGAAGGCCGCGCCGTTCTCGGTGATCATCAGCGGCAGCCCGGGGTGGCGCCCGTGCAGCTCGAGCAGGAGGTCGACCAGGCCCTGCGGCTCGATGTTCCAGCCCATCGCCGTGTGGGGACCGGGCTGCGGGAGCCACTCGACCAGGTCGCAGCCCACCCACGGGCTGTGTGCCGACGCGCCGTGACCGTCGGGGCGCGGCGCGCCGTCGTCGGCGGTCCCGTCCTGCAGGCGGCGGACCCGCCCGGTCGAGTAGAAGTTCACGCCCAGCACGTCCAGCGGCTGCCGGATCGTCGCGAGGTCGCCGTCGCGGACGAACGACCAGTCCGTCAGGTGGGCGGTGTCGGTGAGGACCCGCTCGGGGTAGGCGCCCTCGAGCATCGGGCCGAGGAAGACCTCGTTGGCGACCGCGTCCACCTGCGCCTTGGCCTCGGCGTCCGCCGGGGCGTCGCTCGCCGCGCGCGTGACGTGCAGGTTCAGCGTCACGGACACGCGCGCCTGCTCGCCGAGGACGTCGCGGATCGCCCGGATCGCGAGGCCGTGCCCGAGGTTGAGGTGGTGAACGGCGGCCAGCGCCGCGGCCGGCTCGGTGCGCCCCGGTGCGTGCACGCCCGAGGCGTACCCGAGGAAGGAGGAGCACCAGGGCTCGTTGAGCGTCGTCCACATCCAGACGCGATCACCGAGCGCCTCGGCGACGATCCGGGCGTAGTCGGCGAAGGCCTCGGCCGTGGCCCGGCTGGTCCAGCCGCCCTCGTCCTCGAGCGCCTGCGGCAGGTCCCAGTGGTACAGGGTCGCGACGGGACGGATCCCGGCGGCCCGCAGCTCGTCGACGAGCCGCGAGTAGAACGCCAGGCCCTCGGCGTTGGCCGGGCCGCGACCGGTGGGCTGGATGCGCGGCCAGGCGATGGAGAAGCGGTACGCCTGGAGGCCCAGCTCCTTCATCAGCGCGACGTCCTCGGCCACCCGGTGGTAGTGGTCCGCGGCCACGTCACCCGTGTCGCCGTGGAGGACCTTGCCGGGTGTGTGGCTGAAGGTGTCCCAGATCGACGGTCCACGCCCGCCCTCGTGGACCGCTCCCTCGATCTGGTACGACGCCGTCGCGGCACCCCAGAGGAAGTCGGCGGGGAACGTGCGGGGGGTGGTCGTCATGGGGAGGTCCTCGGTCGGTCGGAACGATACGAGCCCATCATGCCGCACCGTGGGAGCGCTTTCACACTCCGGCTCACCCGGCGGACGGTCCCGC
This sequence comes from uncultured Actinotalea sp., assembly GCF_946885855.1. The sequence goes on from NZ_CAMPHH010000020.1 coordinate 17,293, forward strand.
CGGGCGCGCCCGGTCCCCCGCGCCGGCCCGTCATGGTGCGAGCCGCTCGAGCACCCACCGGTCGCCCTCCCGCCGGTACCGGAGTCGGTCGTGCAGCCGCGACCGCCGGCCCTGCCACAGCTCGACCGCACTCGGCAGGACCCGGAACCCGCCCCAGTGCTCCGGGACCGGGACGTCGGTGCCTTCCGGGTACTTCCGCTCGAGCCCGGCGTAGCGCTCCTCGAGGACGGCCCGGCCGGGGATCACCGTGGACTGCTCGCTCGCCCACGCGCCGAGGCGGGAGCCGTGCGGCCGGGACCGGAAGTACTCCTCGGTCTCCGCGCGGTCCACCTCCTCGACGTCCCCGACGACGACGACCTGACGGTCCATCTCGAACCAGGGGAACACGAGGGAGGCCCGGGGGTTCTCCCGCATCTGGCGCGCCTTGCGCGACCGGTGGTTCGTGAAGAGCACGAACCCCCGCTCGTCCAGTCCCTTGAGCAGGACGGTCCGCGCCGACGGCGCCCCGTCGGAGTCCGCCGTGGCCAGCACCGTGGCGTTCGGCTCCAGCAGGCCGGCCGCGACGGCGTCGTCGAACCACCGGCGGAACTGGACGAACGGGTCGGGGTCCACCTGCCCCTCGAGGAGCTCACCCGCCTCGTAGGACCGGCGCAGCGCGGCGAGGTCGGCACGCCTCCGGTCGGACGAGGGCGACGCCGCCGAGGGTCCGGGCGCCGCGCCCGACGACATGCCCGCGGTGAGGTCCGGTCCGTCCATGCGCCCCATCGTGGCACGGCGGTCGTGCGGGGGGCGTACGGGCGGCCGCCGGCGTGGGGGCGTCTCAGCGCGACCGCAGTCGCCCCCCGGACCCGCCGCGGGGACGTCTCAGAACAGCCGGGAGTCCACGTCGTCCACGCCACGCATCGCGTCGTAGTCCAGCACGACGCAGGAGATGCCACGGTCCTGGGCGAGCACACGCGCCTGGGGCTTGATCTCCTGGGCGGCGAACACCCCCCGCACGGGCTGCAGGTGGGGGTCCCGGTTGAGGAGCTCCAGGTACCGCGTCAGCTGCTCGACGCCGTCGATGTCGCCCCGTCGCTTGATCTCGACGGCCACGGTGCCGCCCTCGGGGTGCCGGGCGAGGATGTCGACCGGGCCGATCGCCGTCGGGTACTCCCGCCGGACGAGCACGTGGCCGGTCCCCAGCAGGTCGATCTGCTCGGCCAGCAGGGCCTGCAGGTGAGCCTCCACGCCGTCCTTGACGAGCCCCGGGTCGACCCCGAGGTCGTGCGCGGAGTCGTGCAGGACGTCGTGCAGCTCGATCTCGAGCCGGTCGTCGGACTTGGCGTGCTGCACCTGCCACACCGCCGTGACCCCGGTCCCGCGGGCCTGGGGCGACGGCTCCGTCACCGCGAGGGAGCACGGGGGGCTCATCCAGTTCAGGGGCTTGTAGGAGCCACCGTCGGAGTGCAGCAGCACGCTCCCGTCCGCCTTGACGACGATGAGCCGGGTCGCCAGCGGCAGGTGCGCCGACAGCCTGCCCGTGTACCGGGCCGCGCAGCGGGCGACGACGAGCCGCACTAGATCACCCTTCCGACGGGCCGGGGCCCGGACTCGAGCCAGGACACGAGGCCGGCGCACGCCGGCGCGGACATGAGCGCCTGGAAGCGGTCGTCGCCGTGGACGCACCGCACCAGCAGGAGCGGCTGGCCGCGCTCGTCCAGCTCCTCCAGGACCACGCGCTCCACGATCGTGAGCTCCGCCCGGGAGAACGACGCCGCCGGGCGCGGCCACAGCGACAGCAGGCGCCACCACACCAGGCGAGAGCTCGTGTAGTGCGCGATCCCGGTGGACCAGGAGCCCTCGGCGCCGCCGTCCGGGCGCAACCCGCAGGAGAACGAGCCGACCCGGCGCGACAGCGTCGACTGGCGGGACCAGAACATGGCCAGCAGGACGCCGACCACGAGCAGGAGCGCTCCCAGGACGATCAGCGCACCGGTGAGCTCCACGCGCAGGCCCCGACGTCGTCCCGGTCAGCGCGCGGTGGTCGAGGAGGCCGTGCCGTCGGCGTGGTCGACGACGACCGTGACCCGGTCGCCGTCCACCGACAGGAACCCGGAGTCGATCCGGACCTGCTGCGTGCCACCCGAGGTGGGTGTGATCCGCACCGTGCCGGCGCGCAGCGTGGCGAGCACCGGGGCGTGGCCCGGCAGGATGCCGATGTCGCCGTCGGCGGCCGGCGCGCTCACCATGCTGGCCTCGCCGGACCAGACCTTGTGGTCGGCCGCGACGAGGTCGACCTCCAGGTGTGCCACGGGTGTCTCCTCGGGTCGTGGGTGGTCGGGCCCTGCGGGCCCGGCGGGGTGCCGGGTGCGCTGCCCGGGGCCGGCTCACCGGCCCCGGGCAGCACGACCGGGTCGGTCAGCCGATCTCCTTCTGGATGCGCGCCCAGTTGCGCTCCAGGTCCTCCAGGCCACCGATGTTGAAGAAGGCCTGCTCGGCGATGTGGTCGAACTCGCCGTCCGCGATCTTCTTGAACGCCTCGACCGTCTCGGTCAGCGGCACGGTGGAACCGGGGACGTTGGTGAACTGCGTCGCCATGTAGGTGTTCTGCGACAGGAACTGCTGGATCCGCCGCGCGCGAGACACGACGATCTTGTCCTCCTCGGACAGCTCGTCGACACCGAGGATCGCGATGATGTCCTGCAGCTCCTTGTTGCGCTGCAGGATCGACTTCACGCGCGTCGCGGTCTCGTAGTGCTCCTGGCCGACGTAGCGGGGGTCGAGGATACGCGAGGTCGAGGCGAGCGGGTCGACGGCCGGGTACAGACCGCGCGAGGCGATCTCGCGGGAGAGCTCCGTCGTCGCGTCCAGGTGGGCGAACGTCGTCGCCGGCGCCGGGTCGGTGTAGTCGTCCGCCGGGACGTAGATCGCCTGCAGCGACGTGATCGAGTGGCCGCGCGTGGAGGTGATCCGCTCCTGGAGCTGGCCCATCTCGTCCGCGAGGTTCGGCTGGTAGCCGACCGCGGAGGGCATGCGGCCGAGCAGCGTCGACACCTCGGAGCCGGCCTGCGTGAACCGGAAGATGTTGTCGATGAACAGCAGCACGTCCTGCTTCTGCACGTCGCGGAAGT
>NZ_CAMPHH010000021.1 GCF_946885855.1 uncultured Actinotalea sp.
TACGAGGCGTTCCTCGCCGAGGTGCCGGAGGCGGAGGAGGCGAAGACGGCCCAGGTCGCCGCGTTCTGCTGGCAGGTGCTCGGGCAGGCCGAGTTCACGCGGTCCGACGCGATCATCGGGCTCGGCGGGGGAGCGACCACCGACCTCGCCGGATTCGTCGCCGCGACCTGGCTGCGCGGGATCAAGGTCGTCCACGTGCCGACGACCCTCCTGGCCATGGTCGACGCCGCCGTCGGCGGGAAGACCGGCATCAACACCGCCGAGGGCAAGAACCTCGTCGGCGCCTTCCACCCGCCCGCCGGTGTGCTGTGCGACCTCGCGGCCCTGGAGACGCTGCCGCGTCACGACCGCACGGCCGGCCTCGCGGAGGTCGTCAAGACCGGCTTCATCGCGGACCCGCGGATCCTCGAGCTCATCGAGGCCGACCCGTCCGCCCTCACCGGCGAGCTGCTCGACGACGCGGCCCAGCGCACGCTCCGCGAGCTCGTCGAGCGGTCCATCGCCGTCAAGGCGCGCGTCGTGGGGGAGGACCTCAAGGAGTCCGGGCTGCGGGAGATCCTCAACTACGGTCACACGTTCGGCCACGCCGTCGAGCTCACGGAGCGGTACCAGTGGCGCCACGGCGCGGCGGTCGCCGTCGGCATGGTGTTCGTGGCCGAGCTCGCGCGGCTCGCCGGGCGCCTCGACGACGACGTCGTCGACCGCCACCGCGCGATCCTCACCGCCCTCGGCCTGCCGGTGACGTACCGAGGTGACCGCTGGGAGAAGCTGCTCACCGCGATGCGGCGGGACAAGAAGAGCCGCGGTGACCTCCTGCGCTTCGTGATCCTCGAGGACGTGGGCCGGCCCACCCGCCTCGAGGGCCCCGACCCGACCCTGCTCGCCGCCGCCTACGCCGAGGTCAGTCGGGACCTGCCGACCGGTCGCACGCCCGTCGCGCTCTGATCGCGGGCGCCGGCCGCGGCACTCGTCAGGCGCAGGGGACCGTCGTCACCTCACCGGTCTCGGTGAGGAACCAGGCGGCCTCCTCACCGGGCAGGGCCCCGCCGAGGCAGTACGCGTCCGTGCCCGCCGCAAGGACCTCGACACCCACGGGCGCGTCGAGGTCGACACCCGCGGACGCGAGCTCCGCCACGTCGCCCGCGTAGCGACCGTTCTCCACGAGGAAGGTCTCCTGCGCCACGCGGGCCTCGTGCAGCGCGGTCCGCGCCGCCCGGTCGAGCGTGTCCCCGCGCTGGGCGACGAACGTCGGGAGGGACACGACCAGGAGGACCAGGGCGCCCACGAGGACTGCGGCGACCGCGGCCACCGCGACGACGACGCCCGCGGGGAGGCCGCGGCCCCGACCCACCCTCGTCCCGCTCGTCGCCTGCGGCGTCAGCTCCTGCCAACGGGTCCCGTCCCACCAGAACCGGCCGTCGGGGGAGAACGACGGGCGGTCGGGCTGCCACGCCGTACCGCCGTGCACGGTGCCGGCCAGGGGGGTGCCGGCCGGGACCGCGAGCACTGCCACCGGGGGGCCACCGCAGCTGTCCGAGCCCGTGGCCGTGGCTCCGTCCCCGTCGTCGGCCGGCGGGGTCCAGGCCGCGACCGGGCCGCCCGCGTCCTGTGCCGCGTGCTTGCCCATGCCGCCCTCTCCTCCTTGCGCACCGCTCCGGCGAATCGCCCCGGCGGACCGCTCCACCAGGAGCATCGGACGACGACACGACACGCATGAGCCCCACCACGGGTGAACCGCCGCGGGTGCTCCGGCCTACCCTTGGCGTCATGACGCGCGTCCTCGTCCTCAACGGCCCGAACCTCGGACGGCTCGGCGTGCGCGAGCCGGAGGTGTACGGGTCGGCGACGCTCGCCGACCTCGCCGCGGCGGCCGCGACCTGGGGTTCTGCCCTCGGCCTGGACGTCGACGTCCGGCAGACCGACGACGAGGCCGAGATCATCCGGTGGGTCCACGAGGCCGTCGACACCGCCTCGCACGTCGTGCTCAACCCCGCGGCCTTCACGCACTACTCCTACGCGCTGCGGGACGCCTGTGCCCAGATCACGACGGCCGGTCTCCTCCTCGTCGAGGTGCACCTGTCCAACCCCGTCGCGCGCGAGGAGTTCCGGCACGTCAGCGTCGTCGGCCCGGTGGCGACCGGGACCGTCGCCGGGTTCGGGTTCGACTCCTACCGGCTCGCCCTCGAGGCGATCGCAGGCCGGCTCGACAGCAACCGTGACAAGCCATGAGGGTTGTTCTGCAAACCACAAGCATCTAGGCTTGTCGCATGTTCGTGCTGACGGTCGACCAGCAGGGGAGTCGTCGCGTGGGGGATCGCGTCGACGACCTCCTGACGCACCTGGTTCCGTGGCGGGGCGCGCCCGGGGTCGTGCGGCCCTTCGAGCGGACGGTCGGCGACGAGGTCCAGACCGTCCTCGACGACCCCGCCGCGGCTGTGGACGTCGCCCTGACCCTGCTGCGGCGGGGCGGGTGGTCCGTCGGCATCGGCGCGGGCGCGGTCGACGGGCCGCTCCCGGCCAGCGCCCGTGCCGGGTCGGGCCCGGCCTTCGTCCTCGCGCGCTCCGCCGTGGAGCGCGCCAAGTCGCGTACCCGGCCCGTGCCGCTGGCCGTCGACGGCGCCGACGCGACCGCGGCGGCCGACGCCGAGGCGGTCCTCACGCTGCTCGGCGTGCTCACCGGCCGTCGCACCGGCAGCGGCTGGGAGGTCGTCGACGCGGTCGCGGCCGGCGGTGTGACCCAGGACCGCGTCGCCGAGCGGCTGGGGATCACCCAGCAGGCCGTCAGCCAGCGCCTGCGCACGGCCCTCTGGACGGAGGAGCAGGCCGCCCGGCCGGCCGCTGCGAGACTGCTGCGCCGCGCCGAGGGCCTGCCCGCTGACGGCCTGCGCCCGGAGCGCGGTGGCCGGTACGACGGTCACCCGGAGAGCGGTCACGACCAGCACAGGCGCCACCAGGGGGACGAGAGATGACCATGACCGAAGCAGTGTTCGTCGGCCTCCTCGCGCTGGCGGTGAGCGCGCTCGGCGGCTGGCCGATCACGGCCGCCGTGCTGCGCTGGGCCGCCCGCTCCCGTGACGCGGGCACCGACCCGTCCCCCTCGCGGCCCGAGGACCTGGCCACCGACGACGCCCCGGCTGCCGCGGCCGCCGCGGACGCCCCGGCCGCCGCCGACGCAGCCAGTACCCCCTCGGGAACCACGTCCACCGACACCACGTCCACCGACACCGCCTCCGGGCGCGCTGCGTCCGTCGGCGCCTCCTCGGGCGAGGCACCGCCGACGCCCCCCGCCGCACCCGACGGCAGTCTCCTGCGCGGCGGCACGTGGATCGGCATCCTCGAGCGCATCGCGGTCACCGGCACGCTCGCGCTCGGCTACCCCGAGGGCATCGCGTTCGTCGTCGCCGTCAAGGGCCTGGGGCGCTACCCGGAGCTGCGCGAGCACCCCGGCCTGTCGGAGCGGTTCGTCATCGGCACCTTCGCGTCCCTCGCCTGGGCGGCCGCGGTCGGTGCCGCCGCCCGCGCCCTCGTCGTCTGACCGTCGCCCCCGTGCCCCTGCGCGTCATCCGTGCCGGCAACGGCACGGACCCGACGAGACGGCACGGGTCCGGCGTCGGGCAGAGCGTCCTCGCCGCCCGCTAGACTGACCGCCGCTCCACGCGCCCGGATCGTCCCCTCGGTCTGGTGGCCACCCGGCCGGTGCCCCACGGCACGGTCCGCCCGGCCCCGCGTGGCTCCCCGGACACCCGACCGAAGGACTCCTGTGGCCACGACCAACGACCTCAAGAACGGCACCGTGCTCAACCTCGACGGCCAGCTCTGGGCCGTCGTGGAGTTCCAGCACGTCAAGCCGGGCAAGGGCGGCGCGTTCGTCCGCACCAAGCTCAAGAACGTCCTCTCGGGCAAGGTCGTCGACAAGACGTTCAACGCCGGCACCAAGGTGGAGACGGCGAACGTCGACAAGCGGGACATGCAGTTCCTGTACAAGGACCAGTCCGACTTCGTCTTCATGGACTCCGCCACGTACGACCAGATCCACGTCGGCGAGGCCGTCGTCGGCGACGCGGCCAGCTACATGCTGGAGAACCAGACGGCGATCGTGGCGACGCACGAGGGAACCCCGCTGTACGTCGAGCTTCCCGCGTCCGTGGTCCTGGAGATCACCTACACCGAGCCGGGCCTGCAGGGCGACCGCTCCACCGGCGGCACCAAGCCCGCGACGCTCGAGACCGGCGCGGAGATCCAGGTGCCGCTCTTCCTCGAGGTCGGCACGAAGGTCAAGGTGGACACCCGCGACGGGTCCTACCTCGGCCGTGTGAACGACTGACGCGTGGCCGCACGCACCAAGGCGCGCAAGCGCGCCGTCGACGTCCTCTTCGAGGCCGACCAGCGGGGCGTCGCGCCGCTGGACGTGCTGCGGGACCGCATCGCGCAGCCGGGGACCGAGGCGGCGCTGCCGCAGTACTCGGTCGACCTCGTCGAGGGTGTCATCGGCCACGCCGAGCAGATCGACGAGATCCTCACGACCTACTCGCAGGGCTGGACGATCGCGCGGATGCCCGCGGTGGACCGCGCCGTGCTGCGGATCGGCGTGTTCGAGGTCCTCTGGAACGACGAGGTGCCCGACGCCGTCGCGGTCGACGAGGCCGTGGAGCTCGCCCGGTCCCTGTCGACGGACGACTCGCCGACGTTCGTCAACGGCCTGCTGGGTCGCGTCGTCCAGCTCAAGCCCACGCTGCTGGACTGAGGCGCCCGCGGCTCACCGCAGCGCCGCCTCACCCTCGCGCGCCGCATGCGCGCCGCTGCCCATCGGGGGAGCGGCGTGCGCGCGGCGTGGCAGCGTGGCCGAGGGCCGGCCCAGGAGGAAGCCCTGCACCGACGGGACGCCCATGGCCGACAGCGCGGCGAGCTGCTCGGGCTCCTCGACCCCCTCGGCCACGACCTCGAGCCGGTGGGCCCGGGCGAGCGACACGATCGCCTGCACGACGGCCGCGCCCTCGGAGGTCTCGACCCGCTGGACGAAGGCGCGGTCCACCTTGAGCACGTGCAGCGGGAGGCTGCCGAGCCGGGCGAGGGAGTTGTAGCCGGTCCCGAAGTCGTCGATCGCCACGCGCACGCCCCGCGCGACGAGCCGGCTCAGGGCCCGCTCGACCACCTCGAGGTCCGTCAGGGCGTCGGACTCCGTGATCTCGAGGGTGAGCCGGTCCCACATCCCGTCACCCCAGGCCTCCTCGACCGCTGCGACGAAGTCGGGCCGCTCGACCTGCGACGGGGCGACGTTGACCGCCACCGGGAGCCCGGAGCGTTCGGTCACAGCCCGTGCGGCGCGCAGCACCCCGAAGCCGATCCGCGCGACGAGGCCCTCCTCGTCGGCCAGGTCCCACCACTCGGCCGGCTCCAGCAGCCGTCCGGAGCGCTGCCAGCGCGCGAGGGCCTCCAGGCCGACGACGTCCAGCGTCGTGGTGTCCGTGACCGGCTGGAACACGGCGACGATGTCCCCGTCCTCGACCGCGCTGACGAGCTCCCGGCGCATCCGCTCCCGGCGGTCGACCTGCGCCCGCAGCGGCGGGGAGAAGAACGTCGGGACGAGCTCGCCGGGCCACCGCTCCTCCCGGGCCTGCGCGAGCGCGAGCTCGGCGTCGGCGAGGACCTGCGCGGCGTCCGTGGGCTGACCGGGCGTCCAGACGGACGCACCGACCCAGAACCGCACCTCCTCCCCGTGCGGCCCGATCACCGGGGTGCCGAGCGCGCGGGCCAGGACGAGGAGGTCGGCGTCCGTCACCGGCTCCTCGAGGACGAGCGTGAACTGGTCGCCCCCCGAGCGGGCGGCGTGGACGCCCGGACCGGCGAGGGCCACCACGTGATCCGCGGCGAAGCGCAGCAGCCGGTCGCCGCCGTCCCGTCCGTGACGACGGTTGACCTCGTGCACCCGGTGCACGTCGCACACGACGACGGCGAGCCGGCCCAGTGACGCTCGGGCCCGGGCGTGCGCCGCGTCGAGGTGCCGCTCGAGCGCGGCGCGGCCCGGCAGCCCGGTGAGGGCGTCCCACTCGGCCGACGACGGCGCGAGGTCTAGAACCTCGTCCGCGGCACCGTCCTGTCGGTACAGGTGCCGCTCGCGCAGCAGCAGGACGACGGCGGCGAGCGGCAGGAGCACCGCCAGCACGACCGCGGCGAGCCCCAGCACGACGGCCTCGCCCGAGAGCACCAGCGCGGCGTCGTCGGCGACCGTCCCGCGCGGCGCGGCGGCACCCGCGAGGGCGAGCGCCACGGCCGGCGCCGCGAGAGGGGTCACGTCGGCCAGTATCGGGGCAAACACGGACACGACCGGGACGTCGATCCCCCTCGCGTCCGGCGTGTCGCACGCGGCGCACCCGTTCGGTGCGCGGCTAGGCCCTCGGTCCCGGGTCCGTACCAGGTCGCGCGTGAGGACCGCCGCCCGGTCGCCCCGAGAGGTCGTCGTGCGCGGCCGTGACCGTCCGTTCAGCGTCCCGTCGGACGCCGGGTGCCGACCTCCTGGCTCACGTGGCCGAACCGGTGCATCGTCCGGCTGATCGCCTGCTCGCGCAGCACGGTGAGCAGCTCCCGGCGCCCGCTGAGGACGACGGGGGCGTCCAGGACGGTGACGTCGCCCACCCGCTCCGCCGCAGCCTCGCGCAGGCCCGGCGCGGCCCCGACCACCCGGACACGACCGGTGACGTCGCCGGAGCGCACGCGGGCGGCGAAGGCGGCGTCGTCCTCCTCGGCGTGGGTGCTCACCGTGACGGGCACGCCGGCGCGCTCCGCCGCGGCGAGGACCCGGGTGACGTGCCGGCCGCGCGCCCCGTCGCCGACGCGCACGGTGAGGTGATCCAGCGGCCGGTAGCGGAACACGTTCGCCTCGGCGTGCAGGCCGCTCGGGTCGTGCTCCACGCCGAGCTCCGTGGTCCAGACGCGCTCGTCGTCGGCGCGCGCGGCGGCGAGCCACGCGGCGTCGTCGGCGGGGACGCCCGGGGCGTCCTCCCAGCGACCGAGCTGCGCCACGTAGTTCGGACCGCCGGCCTTCGCGCCCGGTCCGACCGAGGACGCCTTCCAGCCGCCGAACGGCTGCCGCTGCACGATCGCCCCGGTGATGTGCCGGTTGACGTAGGCGTTGCCGACCTCGACCCGCCCGAGCCAGTGCTCGATCTCCCGCTCGTCGAGGGAGTGGATCCCGCCGGTCAGGCCGAACGGGACGGCGTTCTGCAGGTCGATCGCCTCGTCGAGGGTCTCGACCCGCATGACGCCGAGAACCGGGCCGAAGTACTCGGTGAGGTGGAACGCCGAGCCGGGACGCACGCCGTGCTTGACGCCCGGACGCCACAGCCGGCCCTCGTCGTCGAGCCGCTCGGGCTCGACGAGCCAGCGCTCACCGGCCTCGAGGGTCGTCAGCGCGTCGAGCAGCTTGCCCGAGGCGGGCTCGGTGAGCGGGCCGACCGTCGTGGACAGGTCCGTGGGCAGCCCGACCCGCAGCGACCGCACCGCGTCCGCGAGCTGGCGGTGGAGCCGGCGCGAGCGGCCGGCGCCCCCGACGAGGATGAGCAGGGATGCCGCGGAGCACTTCTGCCCCGCGTGCCCGAAGGCGGAGCGGACCGCGTCGGCGACGGCGAGGTCCACGTCCGCGGACGGCGTCACGACCAGCGCGTTCTTGCCAGAGGTCTCGGCGAGCACGTCGAGGTCCGCGCGCCACCCGCCGAACAGCCGGGCGGTCTCGATCGAGCCGGTGAGGATCACCCGCGCCACGTCCGGGTGGGTGACGAGGTGCCGGCCGATCTCGCCCTCGGGGGAGTCGACGACCTGCACGAGGTCGCGCGGCACTCCCAACTCGTCCATGGCGCGGTGGACGGCAGCGACCGCGACGCCGGCGCAGCGCGGGGTCGGCGGCGCGGGCTTGATGACGACCGGGGACCCGGCCGCGAGCGCGGCGAGCACCCCGCCGATGGGGATGGCGACGGGGAAGTTCCACGGCGGGGTCACGACCGTCACGCCGTCGGGACGGAAGACGGCGTGCGGCACCGTGCCGTCGGCGAGCTCGGCGGCCCGCTCGGCGTAGTAGCGCGCGAAGTCGACCGCCTCGCTGACCTCGGGGTCGACCTCCGGCACGGTCTTGCCGGCCTCCTGGACCGCGGTCGCGACGAGGTCGCTGCGCGCGGCCTCGAGGTGGACCGCCGCGCGGTGCAGCAGCGCGGCGCGCTCCGTCGGCGGGACGCCCGCCCAGTGGTCCCGCACGGCGCGGGCCCGGGCGACCACCGCGTCGACGTCGGCGGTGGAGCGGATACGGATCGGCTCCGGCACCTCGACGCGGCGGGTGAGCACCTCCCGCGCCCACGCCCGCGACTCCGGCACCGCCGGGTCGGTGTCCGCCGCGTTCTCGAAGCCCTCCGGCGAGGGCGCGGCGAGGTCGACCGGCGGCCGCGGCGTCCGACGGCGCGCCGTGCCCACCGCGACGGCGTCCCGCACCGAGGCGTGGAACGCCTGCTCCTGGGCCCCGATGCCGTGAGGAGACCCGGGGCCGGCGGCGAACATCGCGTGCAGGAAGTTCTGCTCGGCGGCGTTCTCCTCGAGGCGCCGGACGAGGTAGGAGATCGCGACGTCGAAGTCCTCCCGCGCCACGACCGGCGTGTAGAGGAGCACCTGGCCGCCCCCCGCGGCGACGGTGTCGCGCACCGCGCGCGCCTGCGCCGGCGCCATGCCCTGGAGCATCTCGACGTCCACGGCCTCGCTCACGCCCCGCTCGCCCGCGAGCAGGTGGGCCAGCGCGAGGTGGAAGACGTTGTGGCTCGCGACCCCGATGCGCACCGCATCCGTCCGGGACGGGTCGAGCGCCCGGTCCAGCAGGCGCACGTAGGACGCGTCGACGTCCGGCTTGCCGGTGTAGGGCGCCTGGGGCCAGTCGTGCAGCTCGGCCTCGACCTGCTCCATGGCGAGGTTCGCGCCCTTCACCAGGCGCACCTTGATCCGGGCGCCGCCCGCCGCGACCCGGCGTCGCGCGAGGTCCGTGAGCTCCTCGAGCGCGTCGTGGGCGTCCGGCAGGTAGGCCTGGAGCACGATGCCCATCTCCGCGTCGGCGAGCTCCGGGTCCGCCAGGAGCTGCTCGAACACGGCGACCGTGAGCTGCAGGTCCCGGTACTCCTCCATGTCGAGGTTGAGGAACGTGCGGTGCCGGCGTGCCGTGAGGTACAGGGGCCGCAGCTTCTCCACCACCCGGTCCCGCGAACCGGTGGTGTCCCAGGTGGACAGCTGGCTCGCGACAGAGGAGACCTTGACCGAGACGTAGTCGACGTCGGGTCGCTCGACGAGCGCGGTGACGCGCCGCAGGCGGCTCGCGGCCTCCTCCTCGCCGAGCACGGCCTCGCCGAGCAGGTTGAGGTTGAGCCGGAAGCCCTCGCCGGTCACGCGCGCGATGTGGGCGCCGAGCCCCGGACCGGCGTCGGCGACCAGGTGACCGACCAGCTGCCGCAGGCGCAGGCGAGCGGCCGGCACCACGACCTGGGGCAGCAGCGGCGCCACGAGGGTGCCGAGGCCCAGCAGCGCGCGGTCGGCCGGGTTGAGGAACCCGCCGGCGGCCTGCGTGTACGGCTTGAGGGCGGCGAGCTCGGCCGCCGCGGTGCGATCGTCCTCGGGTCGCGCCACCCGGTCCACGAACCGCAGCGCGAGCTCCAGGCCCGCGGGGTCGCCGACGAGCGAGGCGAGGCGTCCGGTCGTCCGCCGCTCGGCCGGGGTCTCGCCGGCGGCGGTCGCGTCCAGCCACGCGTGCGCGAGGCGGACGGCGGCGTCGGTGAGGTCGGTCACGGTGGCGGTCATCCGTGCATCCTCGCCCCGCGCCGCCGCGGCGTCTTGTACGGAGTCGACCCGACCCGTGGGGCGCCGGGTCAAATCGTCCGCCGACGCCGACCCGCCCGCCGCCGCCCCGGTAGGCTCACCGCGCGATGAAGCAGCCACCCGACGCCGACGACGGCGTCTCCCCGGCCGGGCACGCCGGCACGGCGCGCACCCGGACCGACGGCGCGGCCGCGGCGACCTGGCCCGAGGGGGAGCGGCTGCTGGCGGCCCTGACGCCCGAGCTGCTCCGGCTCATGGACGACCTCACCGGGACGATGTTCTGCGCCAAGGACACGACGGGGCGCTACGTCGCCGTCAACCAGGCCTTCGTCGACCGGACCAACGAGACCTCGCGCCGCGCCGTCGTCGGCCGCCGGGCGGAGGACCTCTTCGTGAGCCACCTCGCCGCGCACTACGCGGCCCAGGACGAGCAGGTCCTGCGCACCGGCCGCGCGCTGCACGACGAGCTCGAGCTCATCCTGCGCCCGGGCGGGGCGCCCGGGTGGTACCTGACGTCGAAGGAGCCGGTGCGTGCGGGCGACGTCGTCGTCGGCCTGGTCAGCGTCTCGGAGGACCTGCGCACCTCCGACCCGGCCGACGTCGCGCTCAGCTCGCTCTCGCGCGTCGTGGCCCTCGTGCACGAGCGGCTCGGTGAGCCGGTGACGGTCGCGGAGATGGCCGCCGCCGCCGGGTGCTCCGCGGCGGCGCTGGACCGGCGGATGCGCAAGGTCTTCTCGCTCTCGCCGCGCCGGTACGTGCTGCGCGCCCGCATCGACCGGGCCGCGGCGCTCCTGACCACGACGGACGAGCCGATCGCCGCGATCGCCACCGCCACCGGCTTCTACGACCAGGCCGTCCTGACCCGCACGTTCGGGCGCCTCACCGGGCAGACGCCCGCGCAGTACCGACGGTCCTCGCGCGAGGCGGGCGGCCGTCCACCGGCCGGGCACGGCGGCCCCGTCCCGGGCGGGGTGCAGTAGTGTCGGCGCCGTCAGACATCCTTTAAGACCCGTCCCGTGAGGCGGGGAAGGAGGTCGCCAGATGTCCTCTGGCCCTGCCGTGCCCGGAGCTCCCCAGGAGCCGCCGCCCCCGCCCGCCGACGACGATGCCGGCACCGAGGTCCTCGGCCCGGCCGAGGTGCACCGGTCGCTCACCCGCATCGCGCACGAGATCCTCGAGCGCACCAAGGGCGCGCAGGACCTCCTGCTGCTCGGCATCCCCACGCGAGGCCTGCCGCTGGCGCGACGGCTCGCGCAGCGGATCGCCGAGGTCGAGCCCGGCGTCGACCCCGGGCAGCTCGCCGGGTCCCTGGACGTGACGATGTACCGGGACGACCTGCATCGGCACCCCACCCGCACCATCGGGCGCACCGAGCTGCCGGCCGGACGCTCCGTCGACGGCCAGGTGGTCGTCCTCGTCGACGACGTCCTGTTCTCCGGACGGACCATCCGCGCCGCGCTGGACGCGCTCAACGACCTCGGCCGCCCGCGCGCCGTCCAGCTCGCGGTCCTCGTCGATCGCGGCCACCGCGAGCTGCCGATCCGCGCGGACTACGTCGGCAAGAACCTGCCGACGTCGCTCGTGGAGACGGTGCGCGTCCGGCTCGCCGAGACCGACGGCGTCGACTCCGTCCGCATCGCGGGGGGCAACCGATGACCGGCCTGCGCCACCTCCTGTCCGCCGCGGACCTGGACCGCGCCGCGGCGATCACCGTGCTGGACACCGCCGCGCAGATGGCCGCGACCCAGTCCCGGGAGATCAAGAAGCTGCCCACGCTGCGCGGGCGCACGGTCGTCAACCTCTTCTTCGAGGACTCGACCCGCACGCGGATCTCCTTCGAGGCCGCCGCCAAGCGCCTCTCCGCCGACGTCATCAACTTCTCGGCCAAGGGCTCGAGCGTGTCCAAGGGCGAGTCGCTCAAGGACACCGCCCTGACGCTGCAGGCCATGGGCGCAGACGCCGTCGTCATCCGGCACCACGCGTCGGGTGCGCCGCACCGCCTGGCGCACGCCGGGTGGGTGGACGCCGCCGTCGTCAACGCCGGGGACGGGACGCACCAGCACCCGACCCAGGCCCTGCTCGACGCGTTCACGCTGCGCCGTCACCTGTCCGGTGGCGCGGACAACCCCGACGGCGTCGGTCTGGACCTGGCCGGGAAGCACGTCGCGATCGTCGGCGACGTCCTGCACTCGCGCGTCGCGCGGTCCAACGTGCTGCTGCTGCACACGCTCGGGGCGCGGGTGACGCTCGTCGCCCCGCCCACGCTGGTGCCGGTCGGGGTCGAGGCGTGGCCGTGCGCGGTGTCGTACGACCTCGACGGCGTGCTGGTCGACCAGCAGCCGGACGCGATCATGATGCTGCGGGTGCAGCGGGAGAGGATGGGCGCCGGCGACGGCGCCGCCGGTGCGTCGCGCGCCACGAGCTTCTTCCCGAGCCCGCTGGAGTACACCCGGACCTTCGGTCTGGACGCGCGCCGGCTGCGGATGCTGCCCGAGCACGCGATCGTCCTGCACCCCGGGCCGATGAACCGCGGGTTGGAGATCTCCGCCGACGCGGCCGACTCCGACCGCGCCGTCATCGTCGAGCAGGTCGCGAACGGCGTGGCGGTGCGGATGGCGGTGCTGTACCTGCTGCTGGCGGGGGAGAGGGAGAGCTGGTCATGACCACGTACCTGCTGCGGGGCGCGGCCCCGCTGGGCGGCGACGCCACGGACGTCCTCCTCGCCGACGGGCGGATCGCCGCCCTGGGCCCCGACGCGAGAGGTGAGGCCGGCGACGCCGTCGTCGTCGACGCCGCGGGGTTCGTCCTCCTGCCCGGCCTGGTGGACCTCCACACCCACCTGCGCGAGCCCGGCCGGGAGGACGCCGAGACCGTCGCGTCCGGCACGCGCGCCGCCGCGGCGGGCGGGTTCACCGCCGTCCACGCCATGGCGAACACCTCGCCGGTCGCGGACACCGCGGGCGTCGTCGAGCAGGTGTGGCGGCTTGGCCGCGACGCAGGCTGGGCCGACGTCTTCCCGGTGGGCGCGGTGAGCGTCGGGCTGGCCGGCACCCAGCTCGCCGAGCTGGGCGCGATGGCTCACTCGGCCGCGCGGGTGCGCGTCTTCTCCGACGACGGGCACTGCGTGCACGACCCGGTCCTCATGCGGCGCGCCCTGGAGTACGTCAAGGCGTTCGACGGCGTCATCGCGCAGCACGCGCAGGAGCCGCGCCTGACGGTCGGCGCGCAGATGCACGAGGGCGTCGTCTCCGCAGAGGTCGGGCTCGCGGGCTGGCCCGCGGTCGCGGAGGAGGCGACCATCGCCCGCGACGTGCTGCTCGCCGAGCACGTCGGGTCCCGGCTGCACATCTGCCACCTGTCCACCGCGGGCTCGGTCGAGATCGTCCGGTGGGCCAAGGCCCGCGGCATCGCGGTCACGGCCGAGGTGACGCCGCACCACCTGCTGCTCACCGACGAGCTCGCGCGCACCTACGACCCGCTGTACAAGGTCAACCCGCCGCTGCGCACCGCGGAGGACGTGGAGGCGCTGCGCGGTGCCCTGGAGGACGGCACGATCGACATCGTCGCCACCGACCACGCGCCGCACACGCGCGAGGACAAGGACTGCGAGTGGGCGGCCGCGGCGTTCGGGATGACCGGGCTGGAGACCGCGCTGCCGATCGTCGCGAGCACCATGGTCCAGACCGGCCGGATGACGTGGGCGGACGTCGCACGGGTGCTGTCGTCCGCCCCGGCGCGGATCGGGCGTGTCGACGCCGGCCCGGCCGCCCAGGGCCGGCCGGTCGCCGTCGGCGAGCCTGCGAACCTCACGCTCGTCGACCCGGCCGCGCGCTGGACGGTCGAGCCGCGCGCCCTGCGCAGCGCCAGCACGAACACCCCGTACGGCGGGCGAGAGCTGACCGGCCGGGTCGTGGCCACCTTCCTGCGCGGCCGCGCCACCGTGCTCGACGGCAGTCCGGTCGAGCCGGACGCGGCCGACCGGGCCGGTACGGCAGGTGCCCGGTGAACGAGCGGACCTGGCTCGCGGTCGCCGTCCTGGCCGTCCTCTTCGCCATCGTCGTCGTGTCGATGCTCCGCTCGCTGCGCGCCAAGGAGCGGGCGTCCAGCGCGTCGGTCCCGCCGCCGCCGGAGGTACCCGACGCCGCGGCGCTCGGCACGGCGCGCACCGAGCCGCTCGAGGCGACCTACGTCTCGACGACGACGGCGCAGGACTGGCTCGAGCGCGTGCCCGGCCACACGATGGGTCGCCGCTCCGCCGCGGTCGCCCAGGTGTTCGACGCCGGCGTGACCCTGCTGCGGACGGGGGAGCGCGACCTCTTCCTGCCCGCGGCGGACCTCGTCGACGCGCACCGGTCAGCCGGGCAGGTGGGCAAGTACCCGGGCCGGGAGGGCCTCGTGGTGCTGCGCTGGACGCTGCGGGACGACGACGGCGACCTCACCCTGGACACCGGCCTGCGGCTGCGCCACCGCGCGGATGCCGACCTGCTCGTGGCGACCGTCGAGCGCCTGGTCGCCGAGCGCGGCGACGCCGGACCCACCCCTTCGACCGAGGAGCCCCGATGACGGAGCAGACCGACCGGCAGACCGGTCACCAGGCCGCCGTGCTCGTGCTGGAGGACGGCCGGACGTTCACCGGTCGCGCCTTCGGTGCCCGCGGCAGCACCGTCGGGGAGATCGTCTTCAACACGGGGATGACCGGCTACCAGGAGACGCTGACGGACCCCTCCTACCACCGGCAGATCGTCGTCATGACGGCGCCGCACATCGGCAACACGGGCGTCAACGAGGAGGACCCGGAGTCGACGCGGATCTGGGTCGCCGGCTTCGTCGTGCGGGACCCCGCGATCCGGCCCTCCAACTGGCGCTCGACGCGCACCCTCGACGACGCGATGACGGAGGAGGGCGTGGTCGGGATCAGCGACATCGACACCCGCGCGCTCACCCGGCACCTGCGCGAGCGCGGGGTCATGCGCGCCGGGATCTTCTCCGGCGAGGCGCTGCTGGACGGCAGCGGCCGGCGCAAGGTCGAGCAGGACCTGCTGGACGAGGTCACCGCCGCACCCGTCATGACCGGCGCGGACCTGGCCCGCGAGGTCACCGTGGCCGAGCCCTACACGGTCGAGCCGCAGCGCGGCCCGGGCAGCGGGGCGGGCGCCGTCGCGACCGTGGTCGCGATCGACCTGGGGATCAAGTCGATGACGCCGCAGCGCCTGGCCGAGCGCGGCGTGCGGACCCACGTGCTGCCCGCCACGGCGACGACGCAGGACGTCCTCGCGCTGCAGCCCGACGGGGTGTTCTTCTCCAACGGCCCGGGGGACCCGGCCGCGGCGGTGCACGAGGTCGAGCTCCTGCGCGACGTGCTCGACCGCCGCATCCCGTTCTTCGGCATCTGCTACGGCAACCAGCTGCTCGGGCGGGCGCTGGGCTACGGCACGTACAAGCTGCAGTACGGCCACCGGGGCGTGAACCAGCCGGTGCTGGACAAGCGCACCGGCAAGGTCGAGATCACCGCCCACAACCACGGGTTCGCGGTCGACGCGCCGACGCAGGGCGAGTCCACGGCGCCGCACGGGGACGGCCGGTACGGGCGCGTCGTCGTGTCCCACATCGCCCTCAACGACCAGGTGGTCGAGGGCCTGGAGTGCCTCGACCTGCCCGCGTTCTCGGTGCAGTACCACCCGGAGGCCGCGGCCGGCCCGCACGACGCCGACTACCTCTTCGACCGCTTCGTCGCCCTCATGACCACCGGGTCCGTGCCCGGGCGTGCGACGGGGGACGTCCCCGGCACGCCGGCCACCGACGACACCAAGGAGACCGCCCCCGATGCCCCGTCGCACTGACATCTCCAGCGTCCTCGTCGTCGGCTCCGGCCCCATCGTCATCGGGCAGGCCGCAGAGTTCGACTACTCCGGGACACAGGCCTGCCGAGTGCTGCGGGACGAGGGGCTGCGCGTGATCCTCGTCAACTCCAACCCGGCGACGATCATGACCGACCCGGAGTTCGCGGACGCCACCTACATCGAGCCGATCACCCCCGAGGTGGTCGAGGCGATCATCGCCAAGGAGCGCCCCGACGCGATCCTGCCGACCCTGGGCGGGCAGACGGCGCTCAACACCGCCATCGCGCTGGACGAGGCCGGCGTCCTGGCGCGCTACGGCGTCGAGATGATCGGCGTCAACACCGCCTCGATCCACCTCGCCGAGGACCGCCAGGCGTTCAAGGACGTCGTCGAGCGCGCCGGCGCGGAGAGCGCGCGCAGCCACATCACGCACTCCATGGACGAGGTCCTGGCCGCGGTCGAGGACCTGGGCTACCCGGTCGTGGTCCGGCCGTCGTTCACCATGGGCGGCCTCGGCTCCGGCATCGCCTACGACGAGGCGGAGCTGCGCCGGATCGCGGGCGCCGGGCTGCACTACTCGCCCACCACCGAGGTGCTCCTCGAGGAGTCGATCCTCGGCTGGAAGGAGTACGAGCTCGAGCTCATGCGGGACAACGCAGACAACGTCGTCGTCGTCTGCTCGATCGAGAACGTGGACCCCGTGGGCGTGCACACCGGGGACTCGGTCACCGTCGCCCCGGCCCTGACGCTGACGGACCGCGAGTACCAGCGTCTGCGGGACATCGGCATCGCCGTCATCCGCGAGGTCGGCGTCGACACCGGTGGCTGCAACATCCAGTTCGCCGTCCAGCCCCAGACGGGGCGCGTCGTCGTCATCGAGATGAACCCGCGGGTGTCGCGGTCCTCGGCGCTGGCGTCCAAGGCCACCGGCTTCCCCATCGCGAAGATCGCCGCGCGGCTCGCGGTCGGCTACACGCTCGACGAGATCCCCAACGACATCACCGGCTCCACGCCGGCGTCGTTCGAGCCGTCGCTGGACTACGTGGTCGTCAAGGTGCCGCGGTTCGCGTTCGAGAAGTTCCCCTCGGCCGACCCGCTGCTGACCACGACGATGAAGTCCGTCGGCGAGGCCATGGCACTGGGCCGCAACTTCGCCGAGGCGCTCGGCAAGGCGATGCGGTCGATCGACAAGGCCGGCTCGACGTTCCACTGGGACGGACCGGTGCCGACGGGCGAGCGCCTCGCCGAGCTCCTGGCGTCGATCCGGATCCCCACCGAGGGCCGGCTCGTCGACGTCCAGCAGGCGCTGCGCTCCGTGGGCGCCGACGGCGGGACGACGGTCGAGGAGGTCTACGCCGCGACGGGCATCGACCCGTGGTTCCTCGACCAGATCGTGCTGATCAACAGCATCGCCGACGACGTCGCGCAGGCCGGCGAGCTCGCCCCCGAGCTACTGCGCCACGCCAAGCGCCACGGCCTGTCGGACCGGCAGATCGCGGGCCTGCGAGGCATCGCGGAGAGCACGGTGCGTGAGGTCCGCCAGGCGCTGGGGGTGCGGCCGGTCTACAAGACCGTCGACACCTGCGCGGCGGAGTTCGCCGCCCGGACCCCGTACCACTACTCCTCCTACGACGACGAGACCGAGGTCGAGCCCCGCACCCGCGAGGCGGTGATCATCCTCGGCTCGGGGCCGAACCGGATCGGGCAGGGCATCGAGTTCGACTACTCGTGCGTGCACGCGGCCCTCGCCCTGCGCGGCGAGTACGAGACGGTCATGGTCAACTGCAACCCGGAGACCGTCTCCACCGACTACGACACGTCCGACCGCCTCTACTTCGAGCCGCTGACGTTCGAGGACGTGCTCGAGGTCTACCAGGCCGAGCTCGCCGTGGGCCCGGTCAAGGGGATCATCGTCCAGCTCGGCGGCCAGACCCCGCTGGCGCTGGCCGAGCGCCTGGAGGCCGCGGGTCTGCCGATCCTCGGCACGCCACCCGCGGCGATCGACGCGGCGGAGGACCGCGGCGTCTTCGGCCGGGTCCTCACCGACGCGGGGCTGCCCGCGCCCGCCTTCGGGACCGCCCGCTCGCTGGCCGAGGCCACCGCGGTCGCGCGGGGGATCGGCTACCCGGTCCTCGTCCGCCCGTCCTACGTCCTGGGCGGTCGCGGCATGGAGATCGTCTACTCCGACGAGCACCTCGCCGGCTACGTCGAGCGGGCCCTCGGCGCCGCGGTGGCGACCGACGGCGGCACGGGGGAGATCCCACCGCTGCTCATCGACCGGTTCCTCGACGACGCGATCGAGCTCGACGTCGACGCGCTCTTCGACGGCACGGAGCTCTACCTGGGCGGCGTCATGGAGCACATCGAGGAGGCCGGCATCCACTCCGGCGACTCCGCGTGCGTCCTGCCGCCGGTGACGGTCTCCGACGCCGAGCTCGAGCGCATCCGCCGGTCCACGCGTGCGATCGCCGAGGGCGTCGGCGTGCGCGGCCTGCTCAACGTGCAGTTCGCGCTCGTCTCCGACGTGCTGTACGTCCTCGAGGCCAACCCCCGGGCGAGCCGCACGGTGCCGTTCGTGTCCAAGGCGACGGGCGTGCCGCTGGCCAAGGCCGCGGCCCTGGTCATGGTCGGCCACTCGATCGCCGACCTGCGGGCCGACGGCGTGCTGCCGGCCGAGGGCGACGGCAGCCACCTGGGCCTCGACGCACCGATCGCCGTCAAGGAGGCTGTGCTGCCGTTCCGTCGTTTCCGCACCGCGTCCGGCTCCATGGTGGACACGGTGCTCGGGCCGGAGATGCGCTCGACCGGCGAGGTGATGGGCTTCGACGTCGACTTCCCGCGCGCGTTCGCCAAGTCCCAGGCCGCGGCCTTCGGCGGACTCCCCACGAGCGGCTCGGTGTTCATCTCCGTGGCCGACCGTGACAAGCGCTCCATCACCTTCCCGGTCAAGCGGCTCGCGGAGCTCGGCTTCGAGATCCTCGCGACCGAGGGGACGGCCGCGGTCCTGCGCCGCAACGGCATCCCGTCCCGGCTGGTGCGCAAGCAGTCCGCCGGGCGGGGCCCGGACGGGGAGCCGACGATCGTCGACCTCATCGTCGCCGGCGAGGTCGACATGGTCGTCAACACGCCGTCGGGCCAGGGCGCCCGTGCGGACGGGTACGAGATCCGCACCGCCGCCGTCTCCGCCGACAAGCCGATCGTCACGACCGTCCAGCAGCTCGGCGCGGCCGTCCAGGGCATCGAGTCCCTGCTGGCCGGGCCGTTCGGCGTCCGCAGCCTCCAGGACCACGACCTGGAGCTGCGCGAGGCCACGCGGGCGGCCCGGTGACGCCGCCCGCCGCCGCCGACGCCGCGCGGCCCGGCTTCGGCGCCCGGCTCGCGGCGGCGATGGACCGTCACGGACCACTGTGCGTCGGGATCGACCCGCACCCGGCGCTGCTGGAGCGGTGGGGTCTCGCCGACGACGTCGCCGGCCTGCGGCGCTTCGCGCTCACGGTGGTGGAGTCGCTCGCGGGGTCCGTGGCGGCGCTCAAGCCGCAGTCGGCCTTCTTCGAGCGGCACGGCGCGGCCGGCGTCGCGGTGCTCGAGGAGGTGGTCGCCGCGGCGCGGGGGACGGGCACCGAGCTCGTCGTCGACGCCAAGCGCGGGGACATCGGCTCCACCATGGACGGCTACGCGGACGCCTACCTGCGTGACGGGGCGCCGCTCGCGGGCGACGCGCTGACCGTCAGCCCGTACCTCGGCTTCGGCTCGCTGACGCCCGCCGTCGACGCGGCGCTGGCCTCCGGGCGCGGCCTCTTCGTCCTCGCCCTCACGTCCAACCCCGAGGGCGCCGCCGTGCAGCACGCCCGCGTCCGGGCCGCCGACGGCGCCCCGGGGACCTCGGTCGCAGGGACCGTCGCTGCCGAGGCCGGGCGCCTCAACGCCGCCGAGACGGCGCGCACGGGAGCCGCCCTCGGCTCGATCGGGCTCGTGGTCGGCGCCACCATCGGCGCCGCCGCCCGGGAGCTCGGCGTCGACCTCGGTGCGGTGGGCGGCCCGCTGCTCGCCCCGGGCGTCGGAGCCCAGGGCGCCGGTCCCGCGGAGCTCGCGGACGTGTTCGGGGACGCCCGGCGGGCGGTCCTCGCGTCCGCGTCGCGCGGCGTGCTGGCGGCCGGGCCCGGACCGCAGGACCTCCACGCCGCCGCCCGCCGCACCGCCGACCACGTCGCGGGAGCGCTGCGGTGACGGTCGCGCGGAGGGGCCCGGGAG
>NZ_CAMPHH010000022.1 GCF_946885855.1 uncultured Actinotalea sp.
GGGTGGGGTTAGGCGTAGCCCGCGGGGGACGGGACGACGTGAGGCGTGCGGGCCCGCTCAGGCGGGCGGGGTCTGGTGGTAGACCGAGTACCAGACGCGGTTGCGCAGCTCGCCGAACTCGGGGCTGAGCCGCACCTCCTCGGTCCGGGGGTAGGGCAGGGCGACGTCGATGACGTCGTAGATGCGCCCGGGTCGGGCGGCCATGACGACGACGCGGTTCGCCAGGAACACGGCCTCGTCCACGTCGTGCGTGATGAACACGACGGTGCGCTTCTCGCGGCTCCAGGTGTCGAGGAGCTGCTCCTGGAGCTTGACCCGGGTGAGGGCGTCCAGGGCGCCGAACGGCTCGTCCATGAGGAGGATCGACGGGTTCACGGCGTACGCGCGGGCGATCGCGCAGCGCTGCTTCATCCCGCCCGAGAGCATCTTGGGCAGGGCGTCGGCGAACTGGGTGAGGCCGACGAGGTCGATGAAGTGCTCGGCGCGCGCGCGCCGCTCCGCCCGTCCCAGCCCCGCGACCTTGAGCCCGAACTCGACGTTCTTGCGCACGGTCAGCCAGGGGAACAGGGCGTACTGCTGGAAGATCACGCCGCGCTCCGGTCCCGGCGACGAGACCTCCTTGCCGTCCACGAGGGCGACGCCGGACGTGGGCGTCTCCAGGCCGGCGAGGATGTTCATGAGCGTGGACTTGCCGCAGCCGGACGGGCCGACGACCGTGACGAACTCGTTGTCGGCGATGTCGAGGTCGACCCGCTCCAGGGCGACGAACTCCTCGCCCTTGAGGGGGTACGTCTTGCGGATCCCCTGGACGGAGATCTTGGCCGTCGAGGTGTGGGCTGCCGTGGTCATCGCCGCTCCTGCCATCCGGTGAGCCTGGCCTCCGCGAGCAGCAGCAGCCGGTCCATGACGAGGCCGAGCACCCCGATGGCCACGATGCCGACGAAGATCGTCGCGAGGTCGTAGTAGTACTGCGCCTGCTGCATCCGGTACCCGAGACCGGCCTGCGACGCGAGGAGCTCCGCGGCCACGAGCGTGGCCCAGGAGGAGCCGAGACCGACCCGCATCCCGACGAGGATGAACGGGGTCGAGGCGGGGACGACGACCTTCGCGAAGATGGTCCCGTCCTTCGCGCCGAGCACCCGGGCGGCGTTGATGAGCGTCCGGTCGACGTTCACGACGCCCTGGTACGTGGAGATGACGCAGGCCAGGAACGCGGCGAGGAAGATGACGAAGACCTTCGGCACCTCGCCGATCCCCAGCAGGACGAGGACGAGCGGCAGCAGTGCCAGCGGCGGGATCGTCCGGAAGAACTGGATCCAGGGCTCGAAGAGGCCCCGCGCGACGGTGTACCACCCCATGAGGAAGCCCACCGGGATGGCTGCCGCCGAGCCGAGGAGGAAGCCGGCGAGCACCCGGCCGAGGCTTGCGAGGACGTCCTCCTGCAGGAGCCCGTCGCCCCACAGCCGTCCGGCGGCCGTGACGACCTCCGGCGGGGTCGGGAACTGGAAGCCGTTCAGTGCCAGCGCCCACCAGATGGCGACGCCGCCCGCGATGGACACGACGTTGAGCAGGCGCAGCCTCGTGCCCTTGGAGGCGCGTCGGCGCGCCCGGGGTCCGGGCACGACGGGCCCGCCGGCGGCCGGGCCGGCAGCGGCGACGGACTGCGGCTCCACGGCGGCCGACGGCCCGCCGGGGTCCGGCCCGTTGCGGGCGACGTCGGGGGTCGAGGTGGTCACAGGGCGCTCCTTTGCGGCTGTACCTCGGCGGTGGCGGCGGGCTGGGGGTACCCGACGAGCAAGGGGGACTGGTGGAACGTCGCGGCGAGCGCGCCGAGCGCACCGTCGCTGTCGCGGAGCTGGCCGACCCGGACGGCGATCGGCTCCGCGGACGGCAGCGAGTGCAGCTCGTAGCGCAGGGTCGCGGCAGCCTGCTCGACCAGGACGGGGGCGACGTGGACGACCTCCCCACCGATGACGATCTCGTCGGGGTCCAGGGTCATGGCGGCGGCACCCAGCACGCGTCCGAGCGTCGCCCCGACGCCCCGCAGGACGGCGTCGACGACGGGGTCAGCCTTGCCGACGGCGACCGCGAGGTCCTCCAGCGAGGTGACGTCGGCGCCGCTCGCCCGGCACGCGGCCAGGAGCGCCGGCACGGAGGCGATCGTCTCCAGGCAGCCGCGCTTGCCGCACCGGCACGGTGCGCCGAGAGGATCGGCGGTGACGTGGCCGAGCTGCCCGGCGAACCCGCGCGACCCGGTGACGAGCCGGCCCGACACCACGAGGCCGGCGCCGACGCCGTCGGACAGGCGGACGTAGACGAGGTCGCCGGCACCCTCGGGGCGCGAGACCGCCTCCGCGAGGGCGGCGAGCCGGGTGTTGTTGTCGACCATGACCGGCGTCCGGAAGCGCTCGGCGAACGCGGTGTCCACACCCTCGGGAGCGATGTTGCGGTTCCAGGAGGCCCGGGGCTCGCTGGCCCGGACGTAGGGCACACCGATGCCGACCGCCTGGAGCGCGCCGACGCGCATCCCGTGCTCGGCGCCGAGGCGCTCCACCAGGTCGAAGGCGACCGCGATGCGGTCGGCCCAGGGCGTGCCCTCGTCGTACCGCTCGACACCGGAGGCGATGATCTCGTGCGCGGCGTCGGCGACCGCCACGTGGACCCGGCGGTGCCCGAAGTCCACCCCGAGGTACTGGCCCGCGGACGGGTCCAGCGCGAGGCGCTCGGCGGGACGGCCGCTGCCGTTGCGCACCGCGGCGTCCGTGTCCACGACGACGATGGCGCCGCGGCGCAGGAGGTCCGCCGTGACGTCGGACAGCGTCGTGCGGGAGATGCCGACGCGCCGGGCGAGCTCCGCCCGGCTCAACGCGCCTCCGGACCGGAGAGCGGCGAGCACGCGGGCCTCGTGGGTGCGGCGCACCGTCGCGTGGAACCCCGTCGTCGTCGACATGGCGAGGACGTTACGAGCGCCGTAATTTTTCCGTCAACGACCTGACAGAAAAACCCGGGACTTTCGCCCGTGGTGCGATAGAAAGCACTGGTCGCGAGGCCGAGGAGCGGCTTCGACCCCGGGTCGGGAGGAGCCCTCCGTCCCACATGCCGGATGCCCTCGGCGTCCCGGGATCGCGCCGGGAAGGACCGTGCTCCGACCTACATCCCCTCGGGCGCCATGTCGACGAACCGCGCGTAGTGCCCCTGGAAGGCCACGACGATGTTGTCCGTGGGCCCGTTGCGGTGCTTGGCGACGATGATGTCCGCCTCGCCGGCCCGGGGGGACTCCTTCTCGTACGCGTCCTCGCGGTGCAGCAGGATGATGACGTCCGCGTCCTGCTCGATGGCGCCGGACTCACGCAGGTCGCTCATCTGCGGTCGCTTGTCGGTCCGCTGCTCGGCGCCACGGTTGAGCTGCGAGATCGCGATGACCGGGACCTCGAGCTCCTTGGCCAGCAGCTTGAGGGCACGGGAGAACTCCGAGACCTCCTGCTGGCGGGACTCGACGCGCTTGCCCGAGCTCATGAGCTGCAGGTAGTCGATGACGACGAGCTTGAGGTCGTGCCGCTGCTTGAGCCGGCGGCACTTGGCCCGGATCTCCATCAGCGACATGTTCGGGGAGTCGTCGATGAACAGCGGCGCCTGGGAGACCTTGCCCATGGTCGAGGCGAGGCGCTGCCAGTCCTCGTCCCGCATCGTCCCCTTGCGCATGTTCTGCAGCGGGACCCGGCCCTCGGCCGAGAGCAGACGCATCGTGATCTCGTTGCGGCTCATCTCGAGGGAGAACACGACGGAGGCGAGGTTGTGCTTGATCGCGGCCGATCGCGCGATGTCGATGCCGAGCGTCGAGTTGTGCGTCGGCACCATGGCCTTGCCCGCAAGGTACAGGTGGTCGGCGTTGTCCACCTCCACGCATCGGACCGGAACGCTCTCGATGCGCCGCACGGACGTGATGAACCGGGAGGTGAGCCGCGGCGTCGACGGACGACGGCGCTCCTTGTGGACGAGCTTCTTCCGCTCGAGGGCGAAGACCTCGTCGTCGGTGGTGAAGGTGATCGTGTAGGCGGTGCTGTGCGCCTCGTCCCGACCGGCGACAGGCCGGGTCGACCACCCCGTGCGGTATCCCAAGGAGTGCACGAGTTCCCGGACATCGAGCGCCAGGCGCTCGTCCGTGACGCAGAACTGCACGCTTCCCGTCGGGTTGACGGTCCCGTCCGTGTCGAGCAGCCCGGCGAGGAGGGCGCGACGCTGCGCCTCGCTCGCCCGCAGGTACGCGAGCGGGATGTGCTTGTTGCCCAGCACTCCCAGCGTCCGCAGCCGCCCTGCCACGGTGCCGAACGCCCAGTGGCACTCCTGGCACCGGACGAGACCGCTCGTCGGACTGCCGCAGTCGGGGCAGGTCGGGGTGACGACCGTCCCCACGCCCTTGGCACGGCCGCCGCAGCTACGGCCACAGGTTCGTACCTGCTGACGCGGGTTCGTGAACTGGACACCGCAGACCACGCAGACCCGCGCCGCCGTCGCGTCCTCCTCGGGCAGGCGGATCGAGTACAGGCGGGAGTCGTTACCCCGGAGACGCTCCGACCGCAGACCGTTGGCCTCGATGCGCATCGCGATCTCGGGGTCGTCGGAGGTGAAGCGCGCCGACGCGCTGTGCCCGTCCCCGAGCCAGACCCCCAGGGCGTAAGGGTCGACCAGCAGGTCCGCCTGGGGCAGGTCCAGAGCGGTCGCCGTCGGGATGCTGTGGTTGAGGCGCTGGTCAGCCGTGGCGCAGCGCAGGGTGGCCGCGATCTCCTCGGTGGTGCGGATTCCGGGAAGGGCGCGGGGTACGGCGCCGCGGACCCGTGCCTCCTGACGGGCGCGCCGCGAGGCACGGGTGTCCGTGAGCCACTGGTGCTGACCGTCCGCGACGACGGTGGTGCCGTCGTCGAACGTCACCTCGTAGCAGGGGCGGTCCGTCATGACCTCGGTCGCCGCCACGACCGTCGTCGGCCGGCCGTCGGCGCCCAGCAGCAGGTCCCCGACCGAGACCTCCCCCATGGTCGTCCAGCCTGTCGGCGTCGCCAGGGGCGTGTCGAGCGCGAGCGCCTTCCCGATGGCCGGCCTCGCGGCGATGACGACCATCTGGCCCGGGTGCAGGCCGTTCGTCAGGCGGTCCAGGTCCGCGAAGCCCGTGGGCACGCCGACCATGCCCTCGCCGCGGTTGCTCGCGGCCTCGATCTCCTCCATCGCCCCGTTGATGATCTCCGAGAGCGGGAGGTAGTCCTCGCTGGTGCGGTTCTCGGAGACGGCGTAGATCTCCGCCTGCGCGTTGTTGACGAGTTCCTCGACGTCACCGCCGTCGGTCGCGTACCCGAGCTGGACGATCCGGGTGCCGGCCTCGACGAGGCGACGCAGGACGGCTCGCTCGCGCACGATCCGCGCGTAGTACCCGGCGTTGGCCGCCGTCGGCACCATGGAGATGAGGGTGTGCAGGTAGGGGGCTCCACCGACCCGCGCGATCTCGCCCCGCTTGGTCAGCTCCGCCGCGACCGTCACCGCGTCCGCGGGCTCGCCCCGCCCGTAGAGGTCCAGGATGGCGTCGTAGACCATCTCGTGCGCCGGCCGGTAGAAGTCGGTGCCCTTGACCTCCTCGACGACGTCGGCGATCGCGTCCTTGGAGAGCATCATGCCGCCGAGGACAGACTGCTCGGCGACGATGTCCTGCGGGGGCGTCCGGTCGTAGTGCTCCCGGCGGGGTGCCCCGAGACTCGTCTCGAGCTCGTCGATGCTCACACCGCTCCACCTCTCCACCGCCCGCCGTGACGTCCGTCCTGACCACGTTCCTACCGCCGGCCACCGACACGACCGTGTCCGGGGGCCGGGTCCGCCGGCGTACGACCGCCGGCAATGCTCGGGCCGGGTCACAGGACGCCGCGCGTGACGCTAAGCCCCCCGTCGGCGCGTCTCCAAGTGGTGGGACCAACCGCCTGTGCACCCGCCTGGGGACAACCGCCAGGCCCCTGTGGACGCCGTCCGACTCGTCTGTGCACAGGCCGTGGACAAGACTGTGGATATCGTGGGATGACCGGTGGGATTTGCCGCTGAACTGCGGCGACGCCCTCGACGACCTGTGGGCGAGAAGTGACTCCGAGATCGTTCACCTGGTGGACACGGCCGTTCTCCTGGACGGACGGGCGACCGGGGGCACCGGCCCGCCGGAGCGGGTCAGGCCCCGCGATCCCGCCGCAGGCGCAGCGCCGTCGCGAAGGAGGGCACGACCGGCAGCAGCGGCAGCACCGCGGCCTGGTAGGCGTGGTAGACGTCGGGCTTGCCGGGCCACGTCTCGCCCGCCACCCGGTTCGCCGCGTCGAGCTCGTGGTGCCATGACCCGCGCCCGTGGTCCACGAGGTGGCGGTCGATGTACGCCCACCACGCCGCGGCGTCGTCGGCCCATCGCTGCTCCCCGGTGACCCGGTGCAGGACGGACGCCGTGCTCACGGCCTCGGCCGCGACCCAGTGCATCCGCGCCCGCACCACCGGCTGCCCGGACCAGTCCGTCGTGTAGACGAAGCCGTCGGCGCCGTCGGCCGCCCAGCCGTCCGCGACGGCGCGCTCCGTCAGCGCGACCGCCGCGTCGAGGAGTCCCTCGGGCGCGCCCGACTCGAGCGACCGGTCGACGGCGACCAGCAGCCGCGCCCACTCCAGGCCGTGCCCGACGGTCGCGCCGTAGGGCCGGAAGGGGTCGGCCGGCCGGTCGCGGTGGTGCTCCAGCAGCGGGGTCCAGTCGGCGTCGAAGTGCTCGGGGATACGCCAGTCGTTCGCGCGCGCCCAGCCGACGACGTGCGCGGCGATCCGTGCTGCCCGCCGGTGCCACAGCTGCTCACCGGTGACGTCCCCGGCCGCGAGGTACGCCTCGACGGTGTGCATGTTCGCGTTGACGCCGCGGTACCCGTCCAGCGTCGTCCAGCCGGCGTCCCACTCCTCGACGGCCAGGCCCACGGCGTCGTCCCAGAACCGCTGCTCGTGGACCGCGAGCGCGTCCGCGAGGAGCTCCTCGGCGCCGTCGACGCCCGCCGCGACCGCCGAGGACGCCGCGAGGACGACGAACGCGTGACCGTACGCCTGCTTGCGGTCGTCGACCGTCCCGTCCGGGTGCACCGCCGCGAACCAGCCGCCGTGGGCGTCGTCGTGCAGCGGGCCCCGCAGGGCGGCGACGCCGTGCGCGGCGAGCCGCAGCATCTCGGCGCGGGACGGGCCGCCGTCGGCCGGTGCCTCGTCCGCGAGCGCACCGAGGCCGAACACGTGCGTCATGCGGCAGGTGATCCACAGCTCGACCGGCCTCGAGGGGTCGACACGGCCCTCCTCGTCGAGGTAGCCGAAGCCCTCGCGACGTTCGGAGCCGGCCGCGAAGCGCAGCAGGTCCGCGCGCTGGGCGGCCAGGTACTCGGTGTCACCGGGACGGTTCATGTCGGCTCCTCGTGCGGGCACGGGGGCCGTGCCGGGCTGCTGGTCGGACAGACGTAACGGTAGGGCCGCCCGCACGACGAAGGGCGACCGGCACCCGGGCGGGCGCGCCGGGGCGGACCTCGCGCCGGGGTTCCGGCGCGAGGTCCGCGATCGGTGTCCCGTCGGGGACCGGTGGCCCTCAGTGGGGACGGTGCCGTCCGCGGTCC
This sequence comes from uncultured Actinotalea sp., assembly GCF_946885855.1. The sequence continues at coordinate 7,647 of NZ_CAMPHH010000022.1, forward strand.
GGGACGGTCACCTCATCCGGGGCCCGCCGGCGTGCGCCGGCTTCCCCGGTCCGCCCGGGTGCGCGGGGCGCTCCCCCTGCTCGGGCCCACCGGGCCCGAACGGGCCACCCGGACCGAAGGGGCCGCCCTCCCCGAACCGGCCGCCCGGGCCGTACGGCGGCCCGGGGGCCGGGTCCGTCGGGTCGGTCGGGTCGGTCGGGTCCGTCGGGTCGGTCGGGTCGGTCGGGTCCGTCGGGTCGGTCGGGTCCGTCGGGTCCGTCGGGTCGGTCGGGTCCGTCGACGTCGCACCGAGCTGGGCGCGGACGTCGTCGAGGACGACCGTCCCGCTCGTGCCCGGCGCACCACCGAGGAAGAACGCGACCTCGCTGACCGACGCGAGCTCCGACGCGCTCGGCCGCCGGTCCGCCGGCAGCCCCTGGTACCCGGCCGGAGCGGCATCGGCGAACAGCACCTCGACCGTGCGCGGCCCGGTGCCCTCCAGCTGCACCCCGGCCTCGTAGACCACCCCACCGGCGTTGAGCTGCACCGTCAGGCGAGGGTTCGACCCGTCCGGCGTGACGAGCACCGCCAGCCGGTCCAGCCCGCTCCAGTCACCGGACACCGCCGTCGCGACCCCGGCGTAGTCGCGGGCCGTGAAGTCGTACGCCCACGAGGCCGCCTGCGAGCCGTCGGACCCGCCCGTCGGCCGCAGCGCGAGGCCCGCCTCGTCGTCACGCCGGTTCCACGCGGACTGCAGCTCCGCATCCGTCGCGTAGGTCTCGAAGTCGTCGACCACCTGCGGCGCCGCCGGCGGGGCCTCGCCGTCCGGCACCTGCGGTCCCTCGCCCGCGACGGCGCGGTAGTCGTCCAGGACGATCGCCCCGGCCCGCCGCTCACCGACGCTGTTGAGGTAGACCCACGCCTCGGTGACCTCGGCCAGCATCGCCCTCGTGACCCGCACGTCGGCGTTCGCCGTGTCCCACGCCGGCGGACGGAAGTCCACGAACGGGATGGAGACGAGCCCCGGCTCCGTCCCCGCCAGGGACGGGTAGGCCTCGAAGGTGCGCCCACCCGCCTTGATCTGCAGCACGAGCTTCTGGTCCGAGCCGTCCGGCTCGAGCCACAGCTGCACGAGGTTGAACGCGGACCAGTCCTGCGCCTCGAACGTCCTCCCGAAGCCGCCGTAGTCCCGCGCGGTGAAGTCGTACGCGAAGCGCACGGCGGAGCCGGACGGGTCACGCGAGTCCGGCACGAGCGACAGGTCCGCCCCCGCCGCGTTGTTGTAGGCGAACGCCGCCCGCAGGGCCGTGTCGTCCGCGTAGCCCTCGAAGTCGTCGACGACGCCGACGGGCAGCACGCGCTCCGCGCCCAGGACCACCCGGGAGGTGTCCTGCCGCGTGTCGCCGCCCGGGTACGTCACCGTCGCCGTCAGCGTGACGGCCCGGTTGTCCAGGTCCGCCTCGGCGACCGTCCAGGTGCCGGTCCACCAGCCGTCGCCGTCGTCGTCGGTCAGGACCACCGGGTCGCCGCCGAGGTCCGCCGCCACCGCGACCGACGTCGGCTCGGCGCCGGTCGTGCGGACGCGGAGCGACGTCTGCGTCGTGAGCACCCGCGTGCCGTCGGCGGGCGAGGCGATCCGCGCCGTCGTCGGCGAGGGTGCCACCTCGACGTCGCGCGTCAGCGCGTCGGCAGGCAGCTCGTCCGCGAAGAGCGTGAGGGGGTGGGCTGCGAAGGCGGCGAAGTCGTCGAACATCTCGTGCTCGGGCCGGTCGCCGTACGCCGGGTACGGCACGTAGAACTGCTCCAGGCCCCAGTTGGCCCACGTCTGCAGGTAGGCGATGCGAGCCGCCCTCGGGCTGGCTGCGATGCCGTCGACGAGGTCGGTGTAGAAGGTCAGGCTCGTGTTGCCGCTCTCCTTGATGGTCCGCGCGCCGTTGCGGCCGAACTCGGTCAGCGCCGTGGGCTTGCCGCGCGCGGCGCCGAGGTCCGTGAGCATGTCCAGGTCGGTGACGAGCCGGTCGATGTAGGCGTCCGACGTCGGCTCGTCGTCCGTGCCCTCGTAGAGGTCGTAGCCCAGGACGTCGACCCAGGCGTCACCCGGGTAGGTCTCCAGGTAGCGCTCCGCGTCGCCCGCGAAGGACCCGTTGGGGGAGAAGGCGTAGAGGACGTTGTCCAGGCCCTTGCTGTCGCGCAGGTACTCGACCGTGTAGCGGAAGAGCTCCTTGTACTCCCCGGGCGTGGCGTGGCCCGCGCCCCACCAGAACCACGAGCCGGTGTTCTCGTGGAACGGCCGGAAGATGACCGGCACGCCTCCGCCGAGGGTGTCCGCCTCCTCGAACGCCAGCGCGACGAGGTCCAGGTACGCCAGGAAGTCCGCGTTCTCGGGCCCGCCCGGCAGGATCTGGCTCACGACGCGCCCGCGGGTGTCGTCGTAGTTCCCACCCGTGACGAAGTTGCTCGGGTGCATGCTCACGGTGTTGATCGCGCCCAGCTCGTGGGCCCGCGCCATCGCGGCGCCCCACACCCGGGCGTTCCGCTCCCCGTCCGTGGCCAGCGACCCGACCCCGGGTGCCTCGCGGCCCTCGAGGATGAGGGAGTCCCAGCCGAAGACGGCGGGGTGGTCACCGGTGCCGGCCAGCACGTCGGACGCCGTGCCGTCCGCGGTGTCGAACGTGATGCCCTGCTGGGTCGGGTACTGCTGGCCGAAGAGCATCCCGCCGTCGCGCAGGTCGAGCAGGGTGTCGAAGAGCGAGGCCGTGGCCCGGTTCGCCCCCGGGTCCACGATCTGCCGGGCGCCCGCAGGGTCCGGGTCGGCTGCGTGGGCGGGCGTGCCGCCCACCACGAGCGCGCCGGCGAGGAGCGCGGCGAGCACGCCGCCCTCCCGCCGTCGTCGGTGCACTGGTCGCATCGTTGTCCTCCGTTGGACGTCGGTGGTGGATCCGTGCGGCTCGACGGCGCCGAGCCCGTGCGGGGTCGCCCCCTCACGCCTGGTGGACGGACGCCTCCAGCGGACCGGCGTGGGCGAGCATCCCGGCCCACTCGGCGTCCGTGAGCTCCGCCGCCCGCGCGGCGCGGACGGTCAGCCGCGCGGTCTCGCCCGGCAGGAGTGTGAGCAGCTGCTCGTCGACGACGACGTCCGGCAGCCGCGGGTGCGTCTCCGCGAGCAGGACGAGGTCGCGGACGACGGCGTCGGCGGTCACCTCGAGCACGACGGTCGCCGCCGGTCCGCTGTCCCGGTTCTCGCCCGCCCCGCCGGCCGACCGCTCCGCGACCCGGACCGTCACGGCCGCCGAGGGCGTGCCGAGCTCGAGGTCCGGCCGCAGCCACCGGGCGGCGCGTCGCCCGTCCGCGTCGACGACGACGGCGTCCGCCCCGGCGGGCAGGTCCCCGTCCCACCGCACGACGGCGTGCCCCTGCGCCGGGACCACGACCTCGCGCTCCTGGCGGCCCAGGACGCCGTCGGCGAGCGCGACGGCATGCACGACGAGCGCGGCCCGCCACGCCTCGTCCGTGTCGTTGACCAGGGTGATCGCGGCACCGTCGTCGGCGGCGGTGGGCAGGGCCGCGCGGGGCGAGAGCACCTCGCGCATCGCGTACCAGGACAGCTTGCGGCGACCGGCGACGTCGAGGACCGACCAGGACAGCGCCGGCCAGTCGTCGTCGAGCTGCCACCAGACCGCGCCGGAGCACGTGTCGTGCAGCGAGCGGAACCGGCCGATCGCCGCGCGGACCGCGCGGGCCTGGACGAGCTGGGTCGCCAGGAACCACGACCGCCCGTCGGTCGGCTCGGGCAGGTGCGCCGCGACGCCGCGCCCGAGGTTCTCCATGCCGCGCCACGCCTTCTGCAGGCGGGGCAGCCGCGCGTCGTCGGCGCCGGTCGGGGCCCCGCCGAGCGCGCGCACCAGCACCGGCCAGGAGGCGGGCGCCTGCCAGCCGAACTCCGCGGCGAAGCGCGACGTCAGGGTGTCGAACGCCGTGTAGTCGAGCTCGTTCCACGTGTCCCAGTGATGCGTGGTGCCCCGGCTCGGGTCGTTCGGGTGGGGGTCGCCCGACTCACCGCCGGGGGAGAACGGCGAGCCCGGGACGTACGGCCGCGAGCCGTCGAGCTCGGCCAGGAGCTCCGGCAGCAGCCGGTGGTAGTACCCGTGGCCCCACGCGCGCCCGTCGAGCGCCTCCTTCCAGCCCCAGTCCTCGTGGCCCCAGAGGTTCTCGTTGCCGCCGCACCACAGGGCGAGCGAGGCCCGGTGCCCCAGGCGGACGACGGCGTCGCGCACCTCCGCCGCGACCTGCGACCAGGTCACGGGGTCCTCGGGGTACGCCGCGCACGCGAAGGGGAAGTCCTGCCAGACCAGCAGGCCGAGCTCGTCGCAGAGGTCGTAGAGGTCCTCGGACTCCAGGACCCCGCCGCCCCACACCCGCAGCAGGTTCGCGCCCGCGGCCACCGCCTCGGTGAGCAAGTGGCGCAGGTGCTCCCGCGGCACGACCTCGGGGGTGACGTGGGGCGGGATCCAGTTGAAGCCGCGCACCCAGACGCGCCGCCCGTTGACGTGCAGCTCGAAGGACTCGCCGGCGTCGTCCGCCTCGCGGTGCACGCGCACGTCCCGGAAGCCGACGCGGCGCTCGGTGCGGTCGAGCACCACGGGACCGGTGGCGTCGAGGCCCAGCGGCCCGGCGGTCCCGGCCGCCGTACCCGTGACGAGCTCGAGGGCGACGTCGTGCAGCACCTGCTCGCCGAGCCCGACCGGCTGCCACGGCACGACCCCGGGGACCACGACCTCGCCGACGGCGACGCGGCCGCCCCGGGCGTCGCGGGTCACCGGCAGCGTCGCGACGGGCACGCCGTCGACCCGGACCACGAGGGCGGCAGGCGTGGTGCCCGCGGGGTCGGCGACGTCGTCCGCGTCGGCGGGGTCGAGGGCGTCGTCGGGGACCGCGACGGCGGCGGTGAGCCGCAGCGACCCGGCGCCGACGGCGCCGTCCCAGCCGGCCGCGAGCCGCACCTCCTCCAGGCGCGGCCCGCCCCATGCCTCGAGGACGACCGGCCGCCACAGCCCCGCGGTGGCGGTGACGGGGCCCCAGTCCCAGCCGAAGGAGCAGGCCATCTTGCGGACCTGGTTGTAGGGCAGCTCGTACACGTCGGCCCGGGGCAGCGGGTCGACCGCCTCCGCCGCTTGGGCCACGGGGAGGGCGGGGTCGAGCTCGACGCGCACGTCCCAGTGGTCGGCGTCCGGCCCCGCGGCCGGGTCCAGCTCCACCGCGTGGCGGCGGAACATGTCGCTGACCTCGAGCCGGACCGCGCCGTCGACCACCACGCGCCCGACCGTGTCGACGCCCTCGAGGACGAGGCGAGCCCGGGTCGCGCGGGCCGGCCGGGGCACGCGGGTGCGCAGCTCCCACGGGGTCGCGGCCACCCAGGCGACGTCCTCCTCGGTCGCGTCCACGGTGACGTCCCCGGCGAGCCCGGCGCGGACGAGGGCGGCGAGCGCCGTCGTCGGGACCTGCACCGGCAGGCCGTCGCGCAGCGCGGGGCGGACGCCCTCCGGCACGGCGCCCAGGGACCCTCGCACGTGCAGGGTCCAGTCGGTGAGCGCGGTGCGGACCGGGCCGGCGGCGCGCGTCGGGACGGTCGTGGTCATGGCAGGGCCCCGTTCGTGGTCGTGGGGAGGCGGACGGCGCGCGCGGCGTCGTCGTCGGACGTGGTGCGGGAGGTCGTGGTGCGGGAGACGGTCGTGGGCACGGGACGCGGGGACGTCACTTCGTCGCGCCGGACGTGAAGCCGTTGTAGATGTAGCGCTGCAGCGCCAGGAAGATCACCAGCGTCGGCAGGATGACGATGATCACGCCGGCCGCGATGACCTCCCACTGCGAGCCGAACGGCCCGGTGAACCGGAACAGTGACGTCGACAGGACCGGCAGGTCGCGCGAGGGCATGTAGAGGAACGGGATGTAGAAGTCGTTGTAGACGGCGAAGCCCTTGATGATCACAACGGTCGCGATGGCCGGCTTGAGCAGCGGGAAGATGATCCGCCAGAAGATCGTGAGGCGGTTCGCGCCCTCGAGCATCGCCGCCTCGTCGAGCTCCCGGGGGATCGAGCGGACGAACTGCAGGAAGATGTAGATCGAGACGATGTCCGTGCTGAGGAAGAGCAGGATCGGGGCCCACAGGCTGTTGTAGACGCCCAGACCGTTGATGATCTGGAACGTCGCCACCTGCGTCGTCACGCCGGGCACGAGCACCGCCACGAGGAACAGCCCGAGCACCAGGCGCCGCCCGCGGAACTCGAACCGGTCGATGGCGTACGCCGTCATCGCGCCGATGACGACGGCACCGGCGACGGACACCGCGAGGATGAGCATCGTGTTGAGGAAGCCGAGCGCCATCCGGCCGCCGGTGAACGCGGTGACGTAGTTGTCGAGGGTCCACGACTGCGGCAGCTCGAACGGCCCCGTCGTCTGGAACTCCTCCCGCGACTTGAAGGACGCCATGACGATGACGACGAGCGGCAGGAGCGTCACCAGGCTCGCGACGACGAGCGAGAGGTAGGTCAGCGTCGTGCTGACACGGCGGCCGACGACGCCGCGGGTCCGGGGGGCCCGGGCGGCCGCGGTGCCGGCCGGTTCGGTCGGGCCGGTGGGCCCTGCGGTCCGGGCCGCGGGGTCGGACGGCCGGCGGCCGGCGTCGCGCGGGGCCTCGGGGCGGACGGCGGTCATGTGAGGTTCACCCTCTCGTCCGGGACGATCCTGCGTTGGATCCAGGTGATGAGCAGGACGAACAGCAGGAGGACCACGGCCATCGCCGAGGCGAGCCCGACGCGCCGGAACTCGAAGGCCATCTCGACGGTCTGGATGACGAAGGTCCGCGAGCCGTTCGCGCCGCCGGTCATGATGAACGGCACCTCGAAGACGGCGAGGCTGCCGGAGACGGCGAGGATGAACGAGAGCGTCACGATGGGCTTGATGCTCGGCAGGATGATCCAGCGGAACTGGTGCCAGCGGTTCGCGCCGTCGAGCTCGGACGCCTCGTACAGGCTCGGGTTGATGGACTGGATCGCGCCGAGGAACAGCACGAAGTTCAGTCCCATGTAGCGCCACACCGACGTCCCGGCGAGGGAGACGTTGATGACGTCCGGGTTGCCGAGCCACTGCGTCGTCAGCGCCTCGAGGCCGAACGCGGCGAGTGTCGTGTCCAGCGTGCCGCCGGGGCGGAAGAAGTACAGGAACGTGAACCCGATCGCGACCCCGTTGATGAGGTAGGGGAAGAAGAGGATCCCCTTGAACAGGTTCCGGAACCACCGGGCGAAGCTGAGCACCGTCGCGAAGTACAGGGCGAGGGCCATCTGCACGAACGACGCCGCGAAGTAGTAGAGGCTGACGAAGAACACGCGGAAGTACTCCGGGTCGGAAAAGATCCGGACGTAGTTGTCCAGCCCGACCGGGTCGCGCTCCTTGCTGATGCCGTTCCAGTCCGTCAGCGAGTACTGGAGCATGTTGATCACCGGCACGTACGTGAAGGTGACGAGGAGCGCGACGGGGACCAGCAGGAACAGGTAAGGCGTCAGGCTCGGGCGCCGACGACGACGCCGTGGACCCGGGCCGGCAGGGTCGCCCGAGCGGGCGGCACGGCCGCGCAGGACCGTCTGCGGGACGCCGGTCGCGGGGCCCGTGGGCGGGCCGGTGGTGATGCCCATCGATCCTCCAACGGTGGAGCGGGCGGGGTGGGACGGCACCCGGGGGCCGGACCGGCCCCCGGGTGCGCGCCGTCAGGAGTCGGCGACCGCCGCGCGGGCCTCGGCCCAGCGCGTGTTGAGGTCCTCGAAGACCTCCTCCTTCGTCTCGCCCGACGCACCGCGGGCGGCGTCGACGATCCGCTGGCGGTAGTCGGGGTTCCACAGGCCGATCTCGGCCTCCGCGTCGATGTCGTTGACGAGGCTCTCCTTGCCCGGCTCCGCCGGGGCCAGCTCGACGTACTCGACGCCCAGCTCCTCGAAGTCGGCGAGGGTGTCCGGGGTCGGGCCGTCCAGCCGCGGCGACAGGCCACCCTGGTCGGTCGCGTAGCCGGACTCGTCCGCGAACCAGTCGACCCAGGCGCGCGCGGCGGCCTTGTTGTCGGAGTTCACGTTGATGCCGTTCTTGTAGTCGCCGCCGGCGGTCGACCAGAACGTGCCGTCCACCTGGTGCGGGAACGGGAGGTAGCCGATGTCGTCCGGGTTGTCCGCGGCGTCCTTCATCTGCGTGATCGCCCAGGAGCCGAGCACCATCGCGGAGACCTCGCCGCGACCGAGCATGCCCTTGGACTCCTCCCAGTTCGTGGTGATCGGGTCCTCCTCCGTCAGACCCGCCGCCACCGCGTCGAACAGCAGCGAGTCGATGACGAAGTGCTCCTCGCCCTCCGCCCACGGGGAGTCCGTCTCCGCGAGCAGGTTCGCCGCCTCCGGATCCGCGGAGATGCTGCCGCGGTGGCCCTCCCACTGGGTCAGGGGCCAGCCGTCGGCGTAGTTCGTGTACAGCGGGATCGCGTCGGTGCTGTCGGCGACCGCCTGGAGGGCCTCGAGGAACTCCTCGGGACTGGTCGGCGCCTCGCTGACGCCGGCCTCCTCCCAGACCGCCTTGTTGTAGACGATGCCCTGGACGTTGCCCGTGATCGCGATGCCGTAGGACTGGCCGTCGAACGCCTGCTCGCCTCGCACGAAGCGGTAGGTCTCCGCGAGCTCCTCCACGGACCCGAGCGGCTCGAAGAAGTCCGGGAGGTCCGCCGGCGTGATCGAGTTCGGGATCAGCAGCACGTCGCCGTAGTCGGCCGTGCTCATCCGGGTCGTGACCTCGCCCTCGTAGTCCGTGATGGCCTCGAAGGTCACCGTGACGTCGGGGTACTCGGCCTCGAACTGCTCCTTGTAGTCCTGGAAGACCGTGTCGACGATGTCGGTCCGGTTCGTCAGGACGGTGATGTCGCCGGCGATGGCGCCGTCGTCACCCCCAGCTGCCGGCGCGTCGTCGCCGTTCCCCCCGCCGCAGGCGGCGAGGAGGGTGGTGCCGGCGGCGACGAGCGCCACGGTGCGCTTTCTCATGTTCATCTCTCCGTCTCGACGCCCGCAGCGGCGCTGCGGCGGGTCGCGAGTGCGACATGGCGCTACTTAAGCGCTTAAGAAGACCCCGGTCAAGCGGGCGGGCCGCGATCGAGACCGAACTGTGATGAAGCGGTTAAGTGAGATCGGTCACCGGGGCGCGGGGACGACGCGCCCCAGGCTGCCGCGGTCGACGAGCTCCGGGACCGAGCTCGCGGTCGCCGTCGGGGGGGCCCCGGCCACGGCGTCGAGGAGCACCCGGGCCGCCTGGGCGCCGTAGGCCGCGACGTCCCGGCTCATGGCGGACAGCGGAGGATTGGTCAGGCGGCACAGGGGGGAGTCGTCCCAGGCCAGGACCGAGAGGTCCTCGGGGATGCGCAGGCCGAGCTCACCCGCGACGTGCACCGCGGAGACCGCCATGAGGTCGTTGTCGTACACCACGGCCGTGGGCGGCTCCGCGGACGTCAGGAGCTGCCGGGTCGCGGCGGAGCCGGCGTCGACCGTGTAGTCCGTGCTCACCTCGAGGATCTCCGGCAGCCCGAGGTCCGCGGCGGCCCGACGGAAGGCGTCGGTGCGCAGGCGGCTGTGCACGAGGTTCTCCAGGCCCGCGACGCGTCCGATCCGCCGGTGGCCGAGGCCCGCGAGGTACCGCACCGCCTCCTCGGCGGCGCGGGCGTCGTCGCTGCCGACCGCGGGCAGCCCCGCCGCGTGGTCCGGGTCCCCGACGACGACGGCGGGCAGGCCCAGCTCGGTGAGGACCGCGAGGCGGGGGTCGTCCACGCGCAGGTCGACGACGAAGACCCCGTCGACGCGCCGCTCCGCCCACCAGCGGCGGTAGGTCTCGAGCTCGTGGTCCAGGTGCGGGGCGACCTGCAGCAGCAGCGCGAACCCGCGCTGGGAGAGGACCTCCTCGACGCCGGACACGAACGACATGAAGAACGGCTCCATGCCGAGCACCGACGCCGGCCGGGTGATGACCAGGCCGACCGTCGCGGAGCCGGCGCCGCTCAGCGCGCGCGCGGCGCTGCTGGGCGTCCACCCGACCTCCGCGGCGACGGCGAGCACCCGGGCACGGGTCTCCTCCGACACGCCGGGACGGCCGTTGAGCGCGTAGGAGACGGCCCCGGCGGAGACGCCGGCGCGGGCGGCGATGTCGGCGATGGTCGGGCGCCGGGGCCCGGTCGGGCGGCGCGGGCTCATCGCGGTACCCCTCGTCCTGCGCGCACCCCGGCCACCGTCCTCGTCGTCGTCCTCCGCCCCCGGCCCCGAGCAGGATACGACTGCACCCGGGCCGCGCGCGGGACCCTGGCGCCCCAGGTGCTTAACCGCGTAAGTTGGCGGTCCGACCCCGCTGACCGGAGGGCCCATGGAGCACCGACCCCATCCCGCGCTCGAGACCCCCGTGTGCGGGATGACCTGGGGCTGGGTCGGTACGCCCGGCAGCTGGACCGGCCCGGACGCCGAGGCCAGCCTCGCCGCGATGGCCGCGCTCGACGTCACCTGGGTCACCCTCGCCTACGCCGCGCTGCAGGACACCGCGCAGTCCACGACCATCCGGTGGCGGGACACCACGGTCTCGGACGACGAGATCCGCTGGGCGGCCGCGCGCAGCCGGGCGCTCGGCCTCAAGGTCTGCCTCAAGCCCGTCGTGAACTGCGCCGACGGCACCTGGCGCGCGCACATCGGCTTCCTCGAGCCCGACGTGCCGGGCGAGCCCACGTGGACCGAGTGGTTCGCCTCCTACCGCGAGTACGTCCTGCACCACGCCGCCCTGGCGGAGGAGATCGGCGCCGAGCTGTTCTGCGTCGGCTGCGAGATGGTCCGCGCCGACGCCCAGGAGCAGCACTGGCGCGACCTCGTCGCAGCCGTGCGCGAGGTCTACTCCGGTCCGGTCACCTACAACGCGGACAAGTACCAGGAGGACCGGCTGACCTGGTGGGACGCCGTCGACGTCATCAGCGCGTCGGGCTACTACCCGACCGGCTCGTGGGAGGAGCAGCTCGACCGGGTCGAGGCCGTCGTCCGACGCCACGACAAGCCGTTCCTCTTCATCGAGGCGGGCTGCCCGAGCCGCGAGGGTTCACCGGAGCGTCCCAACGACTGGAACCATCCCGGCGCCGCGAGCGAGCAGGCCCAGGCGGAGTACCTCGACGAGATGCTGACCGCCTGCGCCGCGCGGCCCTGGGTGGGGGGCTTCATGCTCTGGGACTGGCCCGCGCGGCTGTACGCGGCGGACCAGGCGTCGGCGGACACCGACTACTGCATGTACGCGAAGGCAGGCGCCGACGTCGTCGTGCGCCACTACCGGGCCGCGCAGGAGCGCCGTGCCCAGGAGGACGCGACGTCGTCCACGACCGCCTGACGCGCTTGCGGCACCGGCGGCTCGCGACCCCGGTAGCTCCCACCACGGCCTCCTCCGGCGTCGCCCCGGACGCCCGACCGCGCTCGACCGCACGACCGCGTACCGTCGGACGCCGTGGAGGCGGCGCGCGTCGAACGGGGCAGCTGGATCCGGCGACGCCTGCGGCCCGTCGACCGGCAGATCCTCGCGCTCGCCGTGCCCTCGCTCGGTGCCCTCGTCGCCGAGCCGCTCTTCGTCCTCGTCGACTCGGCCGTCGTCGGTCGCCTCGGCACGGCGCCGCTGGGCGGCCTCGCGCTCGCCGGGACGGTGCTGACGACCGCCGTCGGGCTCTGCGTGTTCCTCGCCTACACGACCACGGCGAGCGTCGCGCGGGCCCTCGGCGCGGGCCACCGCGACCGCGCCCTGCGGCTCGGCGTCGACGGTCTGTGGATCGCCGCAGCCCTGGGGGTGACCCTCGCCGGCGTCCTGCTGGCGACCGCACCGGAGCTGCTCGCCGCCCTGGGCGCTCCCCCGGAGGTGCTGCCCCACGCCGTCGCCTACCTGCGGTGGTCCGCCCCGGGCCTGCCCGGGATGCTCGTCGTCCTCGCGGCGACCGGAGTGCTGCGCGGCATGCTCGACACCCGCACGCCCCTGTGGGTCGCCGCCGGCGGCGCCGTGCTCAACGCCGTCCTCTCGGTCGTCCTCGTGCTCGGCCTCCGC
>NZ_CAMPHH010000023.1 GCF_946885855.1 uncultured Actinotalea sp.
CTGCGCCGCGGTCGATCGCCCCCCACCGCTCGGCGCTGCGGCAGGCCGCGGGGCTGGACGGACACTCGCCGTGACGCGTTGAGACACCCGGCTGGTGGCGGCGCTCACCCCGGACCTGATGGCAGGCGCCGCCGCGGCAGCAACCCGCCCGAGCGCACCACCGGCAGCACCTGCGGCAGCCCCGAAGAGGGTGTCCCTCGCCAGGCTCCCCCATCTGAACGGCTGCGTCCGCTGGACTCTGGATCGCCAGAGGTTGGTCACTGCGCCGGCTGCGGCCCCACCGAGGGCCATGCAGCCGATGCTGCCTGAGCCCATGGTGGCGGCCAGGCAGCCGCCCGTGACGACCACGCCGGCGATCCCGCCGACGATCTCTGCCTGGTACTTGCGGACGAAGCTCGACGACGCGTTCCACGCCGAGCGCGCCCCGGACTTGACCCTGTTCCACGCGGACCGCCAGGACAGCAGGCCGGTCGGGTCCGCATAGGTGATCGGGTTGTTCTCCGAGTAGGAGTAGCCGCCCCACTGCTGGGGCCGACTCATGTCCATCACCGGGTCGACCGAGACGAACCGGCCGACTGCTGAGTCGTAGTACCGGGCGCCGACCTGCGTGAGGCCCGTGGTGTCGACCGGCTTGTTGAGGAACCCGCGGTCCCCGACCCAAGGCACCGCAGCACCACGGGTACCGCCGTATGGGTCCATCCGACGCTGTGTGACCGCCTTGGTCGCGTTGTCGATCATGAGCATCGCGGTGCCGTGCAAGTCCGTGATCAGGCTCTTCACGGTCGAGCCGCTGATGCCCGTGCGCATCGCTACCGTCTGGCCGCCGAACGCGTAGTACCGCACCGCGGAGACCGCGCCCGTCGACGCCGTGAGCGTGAGCTCCTGCCCCCCGGGCAGGTACACCGTCGTCGTACCGGACTGCTTGCGCACCAGTCGCTCGCCGTCGGCTGTGTAGAGGTAGGTCGCGGTCTGCTGGCCCGTCTCGGCGACAGCGGCGAGCTTCCCCTCCGCGTCCCACGTGAGCGTCTGCGCGCTGGAGCCCGGCACAGTCCGCGTCTTCGTGTTACCCGACGCGTCATAGGTGAACGTACTCGTGGCGGCGCCAGCCGCCCCGGACTGCGTCACGCCCGTGAGCGCGTTCGGGAACGGTGAGCCCGCAGACGGGTAGGCGTAGGTCCGCGTGGTGTCACCTGCCGCGGCGTGCGACACCTCCGTCTTCCGGTTGCCCGAGGCGTCGAAGGTCCAGTCGGTCCAGTAGCGCGCGGGGCCACCGAGCGCAGCCACCGTGGGAGCCGGCGCGCAGTCACCGCTCCCCGGCGTCCAGGCGGAGGTCAGCCGTCGCAGGCCGTCATACCGGAAGCACTGCGCGTCGACCGGCTTGCCCGCAGGTCTGTCCACGAACGACGTCGGGTTGCCGGCCTGGTCGTAGGTGTACGCCAGGTCCATGTCGTAGCCGGCGACGCCCTCGCGTTGAACCCACGTCTTCTGCAGCCGCCGGGTGCCAGGCTCGTACTGGAAGTTGAGGAGGAACGCGTACGTGTGGCCGAGGTCGTAGCGGAGCGCCTCCCCGTACACGTCGTACAACGTGTCGGCGACGTAGACGCCCCAGCCGGCGCCGCCGGACAACATCGCTGGTCGCGACGTGCTGTCGAACGTCGTCGTGACCGTCTCCGCCGTGAGCCCACCACCGGCGGGGAGGCGCATCGCACGCACCTGACCGTCAGGGGCGTACGCGTAGTTGGTCGTGTAGGTGCCCGCAAGCGGGCCCTCGGCGGCCGGAATCGTGACCGACTGACCGGTCGGGCGGTACTCGTCGTCGTACCCCGTGACGGCGGTCGTGTAGGCGGCCGTGCCGCTGTAGCGGGTCGACGACGTGAGCTGGCCCCTCTGCAGGGTGTCGTACGTCCACGACGCGCGCAGGGTTCCCGTGACCCCCGACTCGCGCAGCTCCGTGGAACGACCCAGCTGGTCGCGCACATACGCCAGCGTGATGCCCCGCGCGTCCTTCGTGGTCAGCACCGCGCCCGCGTCGTCGTAGGTCGTGGTCGTTGCGCCCTTGTTCGGGTCGATGGCGCCCGTCTGCCGGCCGAGCAGGTCGTAGCTGTACGACCACGTGTTGCCCGCGGCGTCCCTGACCGTGGCCAGGTTCCCCGACTTGTCGTACGCGTACGTCGAGGCCTGATAGGTCCCCGTCGGAGAGCTCCCGAGGTGATCGCGGGTCTCGACGACCCGCCCGCGGGCGTCGGCGATCGTGGTGCGCGGTGTCTCGCCGTCCGGCGGGTCGACGCTCACCCGGTCACCGCCGTACGTCGTCGTCGTCCGCCAACGCTCCTCGTGGAAGACGTCGAAGATCTCGGCAGTGGTGCGCCCCGCGCCGTCGTAGACGAATCGCGTTCGTGCCGGTACCGGAACGGTCGGGACCACGACGGAGGTGCTCGGCGTGCCGGTCGTGAACCACTCGCCGTAGGAGAACGCCACCTGCCCACGGGAGTCGTACAGCGTGTCGGTCACCACACGGCCAGGGGTTCCCTTGGCCGCCGACGGCTCCTGCGTCTGGCGCGGTCTCAGCATCCCATCGAACAGCGAGACGCTGGTCCGGTACGACCCGGCCGCCGTCAGCGTGTTCGTCGTGACCGTGTTCACACCAGTGCGGGAGACCGTATAGGCGAACGTGACGTTCGCGGACGTTGAGCCTTGGGCGCGCCCGGGCTGCCACACCGCGGTCGTGCGCCCGAGCCCGTCGTGCGTCGCCGAGGTGACCTTGCCGTTCTGGTCCGTCATCCGAACGGGAATGCCCCACTCCGGGGCGAGGTGGACGGTCGTCGTCGAGGCCGTGACCGGACCGCTGCCGTCAGGGTCGGGCGAGGTGACCGTCGTCGACGTCACCGGACCGCCCGTGGCCGGCGTGTAAGCCGTCGTGGACGCGCGGCCGAGTGCGTCCGTGCTTCGCACCGACCGGCCCTGCTCGTCGTATGTGGTGGTGACCTCGGTCACGTGCACGGGCGTGGCGCCGTCCCAGCCCTTGAGTCGCTGCGTGGCGGTGACGAGGCCGCGCGTCGGGGCAGCCCCATAGGGGCCGCCGTCGTAGAGCGTGCGGTCGTCGGTGAGGACATCGGCTGGACGCGCTGGGGCCGTGCCGCAGGAAGCGGCCACGGTCTCGACACGCTTGACGGTGCCCGTGATGTTGGCCGAGTTGTTGCGCGCGTACTCGATGCGCGTGCAACGGTCGTCAGCGCTCGTCGTGGTGTCCCCCTGGTCGTCGACCTGGGTCGCGTTGCCGAACGAAGGGTCGTACTGCGTCACGGTCCGGGTTGTCGTCTGCCCGGCGGGAAGCGCCGGCGCGATCACGCGGCTCTCCGTCAGGGCGGGCGCGAGGAACGTCGCCTCCTTGCCCTCAGCAGACGTCGCGGTCGCGCTCGACACCCACGGCGTCGTCAGCTGACCCGACAGCTCTGGCCCGTCCAGGCCGTCGTACGTGATGGTCTCGCGAACAAAACCGTTGAGCCGTTCAACGTCAGCGATCCCATCGACGTTGACCGACCTGGTTCCACCGGCTGCGAGCTTGTCGCCGTGCATGCCCCGGAAGTAGCGCGTGCGTTCGTGGGAACGCGGCCCGTCGGGGCTCCCGGTGATCACATCGACTGTGCCGTAACCGCGGAACTCGCTCCAGGTGCGGTCCGTCGCAGGTACCAGCGGGTTGTCGTCGTAGTGCCAGGCGGGCGTGCCGACGTACCGCCACTGGGTGCGAACCGCCGGGCTGATCGTGTCGGCGGAGGTCTCCAGAACCGTGTCGACGAGGTACTTGTGGAAGTACTCGGTGACCTGAGGGCCGCTGCCCTCAGGTTGCCACCGCACCGGGAAGCAGCGCCGCGTGTTCGAGTCAGGCGCGGCGGGGACGTCCCCGGTCGCGCAGTCCTGCGGCGTGTAGTTGACCGAGGTGGTGCCTCCAGCCTCGGAGACGATCGCCGTGAGCCGGTACCGGTTCATGGGCGGCCCCAGGTCACCGACCGTGTCCACGCGGTTGGCCATCTGCGTGCCGGTGAACGTCACCGCGGGCAGGGTGACGGCGGTCCCGACGAGGCCCTCCTGCTGGATGCTGCTCAGCCACAGGACCGCCGAGGTCCCGTCGCCCGGGTCCGGGAAGGTGTGGGTCAACGTCCAGCGGTCGACGGACCGGTGGCTCGACCCTGACGCGACCTGTGTCGTCACTGTCGTGAGCCGCTTGCGTGTGAAGAACGACGGCGACGTCTGCGTCGGGCAGCTCGTCGTCGACGTGCAGAGGAGGTCGAACGGGACGTCTGGCCACGACCTGGCATTGGCACTCGTCAGCTGCTCGGGGCCGCACGTGACCGTTCCGGAGGGCACACACCTCTCAGCGACCGTCAGCACGACGCGCCCCGGGGCGATGCCGCTGGTCTCGGTGCCGGCCCGCTGTCCGTAGTCGATGCGGCTCAGATACCCACCCCGCACGTACTCGACCGACGCGGTGTTGAGGTTCCGGCCGTACCGGTTCGTCTCCTTCTCGTAGAAGTACGTCATGGTGTTGCCGGAAGGGTCGACGACGTAGTCGAGGTTCCAGCGCCAGGTCTGTGTGCACGACGACGCCGCGAAGGTCGCCGCGTAGCAGGGATCACCCGCGTGGTTGCCGAATACCGGCACCGACCACGCCGAGTTGAGCTGGGTGGTGTCGGTGGCAGAGCGGCGACCCCTGCCGAAGAAGTACTGGGTCCCGTCGGTCGTCGTGACCTTCCAGTACTCACCGTCGTTGTCGTCGTTCCACCCGCCGGTGAGACGCTCGATCCGCGTGCCGTCGTCCGCCTCGAGCTTCCACGCACCCGTCGCTGCGTCCCGGACGAGCTCGCCGGAGTGCCCCGCGAACGCCATGGTGGCGTTGTCGCTCTGCCAGCAGAGGTCGCCCGTCTTGCGCGTGAGGTTGTTCGCCGCACCGGTCGCGTCCTGCGTACAGGACACGTACTTCCGCTCGATGAAGCCGGAGTCGAGGTCCCATCCGTCGCCGACCCAGGACGACTGGTTGTTCGTCGATGCGACCCTGCCGTCCAGCCCGCCCGAGGAGTACGAGATCGACAGGTCCGGCTGAGGGCCCGTCGCCACCGGCGGAGTCCGCAGCGGGTAGGACCAGGAGAAGGACCCGGTCTGTCCGGCGACCTGCCACGACGCGGACGGAGACAAGGGTGTGGCGCCCCAGTTGCCCGATCCGCCGGATACGGCGGCAGTGACGGCCATGACGCCCAGCTGCGTGCTGGCCACCGTGGCCGAGAGCGTGTTCGCCGCGACGTCGTTCGTCGTCTCGACCTGCCTGCCCGTCCTGCAGGAGGGGACGTGTGGCGTCAGGACCGCGCAGTCCGGCAGCGCGACGAGCCGGAGGCGGGACGACCAGTCACCGCCGTAAGCGTCGGCGAAGCCGGAGTAGTCAACCTCGACCACCACGTCTGGTCCGACTGCATCCGCGGCGGCAACGTCAGCGTCCGTCGTCTTCTCCCCGACACGGATCAGCAGACCCTCGACGCCGGCCCGCGCGGCGGCACGCCGGTCGTGGACCTCGACCTCGACCCGTGTGGCCGAGGAGTCCTGCGAGTTCCGCTGTCCAGCGGCCGCCCGCGTGAGCCCGGGGGCCACCTCGGGCCTTCCTGGACCGGCTGAGGACACGGACACGACGCCCGGCTGCTCCGCGGCCGGTGCCGTCACGTCGACCTCGACTACGGACGGCTCCGGCCAAGCCACCACGGCAGGGGCCGACTGCGGCATCGCATCGAGAGCCGCGTCGACAGCCGCGGCGTCGACCGACGGCAGGACCGGTTCGGTCTCCCGAGGTGTAGCGACGCGCTCTCCGTGCCGCCGGCGCTGCTCGTCGGACATCGGAGCGCTGTCTCGATCTGGCGGCGCCGCGTCCGCCGGTCCGAGCGTGAGCAACGTCGCGACGAGGGACGCTGCCACCGCCACCCCGATACCGCGTGCGCCGCGAGCCCCTGCACCCATGCCGATCTCCTTGCCGAAGGTTCTTCTGGGCCGCTCGGCCCTTAGTGGTGCCGGACTGGTCAGGGAGCGACCGGGGTGCAGGAGGTTCGGACCTTCGCAACGTCCACAGCCCCACGAGACACGACGGCCTTGTCGATCGCGCCGGACCACACCGGGGCCGTGGGACCCTTGACGCGGCCGATGCGGAACGGCCCGGTCGCGTTCCAGTTGGCGGTGAATGGTGCGCTAACCGCGGGGTGGACGGTGACCGTGGCGTCGCCCCAGTCGTCAGTTCCGAGCGTGCAGACGTAGAGGTCGAGCGTCTT
The DNA here is from genome assembly GCF_946885855.1 of uncultured Actinotalea sp. The sequence goes on from NZ_CAMPHH010000023.1 coordinate 6,303, forward strand.
GGTCCCGGCGTTGTGGACGCCGGTGATGTGCGCCCACGCCCCCGCCTGCACCTTCTGGGGCGAGACGACGGAAGTCGCGGTCGTCGTTGAGGCGTCTGCCGTGTTCATCGCGAAGGACCAGCAACTGCCGGAGCCGTCCGTGCAGGGCCGGTATCCCAGCTCAAATCCCGCCACGTTCGTGCCGTCCTGGCTGAGTGCAATAGCCGACCCGGTTGCCGCCGTCGGCTTGACGAACGCTGACACGGAGTACGACTGCTGCGTCGACATGGGTGGCGCCGTGGTCGCCGCTCCAGCTGTCGTGGAGTCGAAGAGCAGCGCACGGTCGGTCGTGCTCATGCCGAGGTCGGCCGTGACGCCGTTCGTCCGGGCCACCCCCGTCAGGGTGAGCGGGTAAGCGCTCGCCCCGTCACCTCCGACGCCTGGCTCCGATGTGGTCGAGGTTCCGTCCATGTTCCACGTGACCGTGGCAGGGAAGGCCACCTCGAAGCGGTGCGCCTGCGTTGTCGCGCTGGTGTTGTCAGCACGGTCGACGGCGGTCACGTACAGCACGTGGCTGCCTGTCCTCGTGGGCGTGAAGGAGATCGACGGGGATGTGCCGGTCGCGACCTTGTCGAGTGCGGTGCTGTCGAACGAGTAGAGGTAGCGGACGACGTCGGTGGACCCGTTCGGACCGAGTGTGAACGTGTCTGCTACCCCGATCCCGCCGGACGGGAGTGTCGATGTGTACTTGGTCGCCGACACCGTCGGGGTGTTGGGCTTCACGGTGTCGACCTCGAACTCGCACATGGCACCAGAGCCGCCCCACCCCTGGCTGTCGACCGAGTTGACCTGCACGCGGTAGATGCCGCCGTGCTGCACGCCGCGCAGCATCACTGGTTGGGTGGTGCCGGACGCCTGCGCCGGCTCGCGCCAGTGCCAGAGAATGTTCGCTGTCCCCGACGGGAGGGTGTGCGGGTAGACGTCCACGTTGGCGCTGACTGCGTCGCCGTCGGGGTCGACGTGCCGGCTCGTCAACACAGGGTTGACGGTGTTGACGACCGGCCGGCCCGCGCCCATGACGCACGGCTTGGCCGGCAGCGAGAACGACACGTTGGTGGGGACTAGGGGCGCTCGGTTGTAGACGATCGACAAGGTCGCGTCGTTCCGGTATCGCTTCCAATAGGCCATGCTGCCCTCGTCCGTCGCGAGACCGAGTGTCAGCTGGTTGGCGTCGTACTGCGCGACCGCGCGGCCGGCCTCGAGGGCGGGGAACTCGATCCAGCGCACCGGGTTGCCCGCGCATGAGGACTTGTGGGTGACGTTCTGGGTGCTCTGGTGGACCCACGTCGGCCCACCCGGCCACCCGGTCGCGGAGTTCCAGTTGTCCACGCGGAAGAGGTTGATCGGTCGCGCCGTGCAGTCGTAGGCGTGAGTCCCGACGGCTGCGAACGTCGTCGACAGGACCTCCCCCGGCTGAAGCGACCCGATGGTGCCAAGACCGCCGAACTTCCACAGCAGACGGCTCTTGAAGACCCGGGAACATCCCATGGCCGTCGAGTTGCACAGGCCGACCCCTTGGTCAGGGTCGAACATGTAGGCGCCGGCGAGCGTGTCGCGCACGGCCATCCACTCGACGCGCGAGCCGCTCACGGATGGGTCGATGAAGACCGGCCACACGGTCGAGGGGTCGTCGATCATGGCGGTGTCCGGGATGATCGTCACGGCGTCGGGAGCGACGTCAGCGGGAAGCGGCGCGAGGCGTTCCCCTCCCACCGGGCCACGGGTCCGGTCAGGTCCGTACGACCCATCACCCTGAGCGCTCGAGGCATCGGGTACCGCCATGACGCCCACCAGCCGAGCGAACCGGGCGCTCGGATCCTCGCGGGAGTCCCACATCGCTGGCTGAGGGCTGGTGAAAACGGACTCACCGTCGTCGTCAGCCGCGACGAACCCGCCCATCTCCGGCTCCAGCTCCAGGCCGTCGGAGACCTGCACCGGGAACGCGAGCTCGGCCAGCCGAGGGTCGGCCGCCGCCTCCGGCGTCGCCACGCGGAGCACCTCCGAGAACCCCGTCGCGTCCTCGGCCACCGTCACGACCAGGTCCACACCGGGGATCAGGCCCGTGTACGTGATCTGATCACCGTCAACCGTCGGGGCCGGGAGGTCGAACGGCACGTCGAACGTCAGCCGGTGGCCGTCCCGCTCGATCGTCGCGAGCGGCACGCCGTCGCGGCCGTCACTGAACATCATGGGCGTCACCGCCGCGGCCACGGTGAGGCCTCCCGTGCCCGCGACCACCGTGGGGTCGACGTCGACCCATTCCCCGTCCTGCTTCGTCCGTACCGCGAGCGTGGAGACGTCGAGCCTCATCGTCCCGTCTGGCTGCGCGAACACCGTGTTGTGCTCCGTGCGCTCCTGCACGACCTCGACGTCCTTCGCGCACGCCTCTGCGACACCGAGCGCGCTGGCCGCGTCGGGCGCCACGTCGGGCGCCTGGGCGCAGAGGTCGCCAGGCTCGGCTGCGGCCGTCCCGACGGTCGTCAGACCGGGGACCGCCACAAGTCCACCCGTGAGCAGGAGTGCAGTCAGAGCGCGGGCTCCGTAGCGGTCCTTGGGCATGACGACATGGAGCGTTCGCGGACGCATCAACTGGATCCCCCTGTGCACGGCACCGCTCTGGTGCTCAGCCGACCGGCCTCGTGTCGAGGTCCGGAGGCGTCCGATCCAGCGAGATCGGACCTTCTCGCGGGAATCTAGGGCTACGGACCCCGCCGGGCGAAGCCCCGAGGCATGGAGCCACCCATTCGGCTCACAAACAATGTGACTGCAGTCGTAGTCGAGTGATGACTTCCTCCGGGCGGTGCACTCGGCGCCAACGCCCGATGGTGCTGAGCTCGGGGCCACCACCGCCGGTGCATGACGACGGCGGTGCACCCGGCCCGGTGCACCGCCGTCGTCGGCCGCCCGCCCCTCCCCTCCAGGGGGGCGGACGGCCCCTGCACGCGCGTCAGCGCTTGAGGTTCACGAGCTCCTGGAGCATCTCGTCCGACGTCGTGATGACGCGGCTGTTCGCCTGGAAGCCACGCTGGGCGATGATCAGGTTGGTGAACTCGGCGGAGAGGTCGACGTTCGACATCTCCAGCGCCCCGCCCGTGAGCGCACCGCGGCCGCCGGTCCCCGCCTCGCCGACCTGCGGGTCGCCGGAGTTGACCGTGGTCCGGTACAGCGAGCCGCCCGCCTTCTCCAGACCGGCCGGGTTGGCGAACGTCGCGAGCGACACGCGGCCGAGCGCCTGCTTGAGGCCGTTGCTGAACGAGCCGAGCAGCGTGCCGTCCGCGTTGATGACGAAGGACTGGAGCGTGCCCGCGGTCCGGCCGTTCTGGCCCGAGGCCTCGACCGTCGTCAGGCCCGCGTAGCCGGTCAGGGCGGAGAGGTCGACGGTCGGGCCGCCGGTGACGGCCAGGCTGCCGCCGGCGGTGAGCGCGCCGGACGCGTCGAACTGGACGGTCCCGCCGCCGGCCGCGACGCCGTCGAGGGTGGCCGCGACGGTCCACTCGCCCGCGGTCGCCGTCTTCGTGAAGGCGAGGTTCAGCGCGCGCGCCGTGCCGTCGGGGGCGTAGATCGTGATCTCCCGGTTGAGCACCGTGGGCGTCGGCGTCATGGCGGCGTCCGAGGGCAGGTTGCCCTCGAAGGTCGCCGTGGTCGTCTGCGTCGACCCCATGAGCGTGGCGACCGGCAGCCGCAGGTCGGACAGCGGGGCGTTGATGTCGATCGAGCCGTCGTCGGCGGCGGCCCAACCCTGCACGAGCCCGCCGTCGGGCGTGACGAGCTGGCCCTGGGCGTCGAAGTCGAACGCGCCGGCCCGGGCGTAGAGCGCCTCGGTGCCCTTGCGGACCACGAAGAACCCGTCGCCGCTGATCATCATGTCCGTCGAACGGTTGGTGAGCTGGGCGGCGCCCTGCTGGAAGTTCGTGGTCACGCCCGCGACGCGCACGCCGAGGCCGACCTGCGCGGGGTTCGTGCCACCGCCGACGCCCTCCTGGGGGGCGCCCGCGTTCTGGATGACCTGCGAGAGCGTGTCCTGGAACTGCGTCTGGGAGGTCTTGAAGCCGGTGGTGTTGACGTTGGCGATGTTGTTGCCGGTGACGTCGAGCATCGTCTGGTGGGCGCGCAGGCCGCTGATGCCGGAGAAGAGCGAGCGGAGCATGAGGGTGTCCCTTCGAGGTGGACCGGGCTGAGGGTCGGGTCGGGCCGGTGACGTCGGCCGTCAGACCGGCAGCGCGCCGGGGGCGGGGGCGGTGGCGGGCGTCGTGCCCTCGGCGGACCCGGGCGTCGTGCCCGAGGGGGGTACGGGTCCAGCAGGTCCAGCGGGTGCAGCAGGTCCAGCAGGTGCAGTGGGCGCCGGTGCGCCGGCCGAGCGCCGCGCCGCGGTGACGGCGTCGAGCGGGACGGCCTTGTCCCCGACCCTCACCATCGGCACGTCGAGCGCGAACGAGACCTCCGAGACGACACCCGTCCGGGTGGTCCCGTCGACGTCGGTCCAGCTGACCTCCTGGCCGACCATCCCGAGCGCGGCGACGCGCATCTGCAGCGCGAAGCTCTCCCGCGAGGTCTCGGCCACGGCGGTGAGCTGCTCCATCGAGGACAGCTGCGTGGACTGCGCCATCATCTCGGTGGTGTCCATCGGCGAGGACGGGTCCTGGTTGCGCAGCTGAGCGACGAGCAGTGCCAGGAACACCTCCTTGTCCATCGTCTTCTTCGCCTCGGTGGCGGCAGTGGCGGTGGTGTGCAGGCTGGTGGGCGCCGTGGGCACGGTGGGTCCTGCCGCCGCGGTCGGGGTGATCGTCATGGGTCTCCTCCGTCAGACGAGCAGGTCCAGGCCGCCCGTGGGCGACGTCCGTGAGCCGCCGACGACGGCGTCCGGGGCGGCGGGTCCGTGGCCGCGCCGCCCGTCGGGGCCGGCCTGGGCCCCGCCCGCGCCGGCGCCGCGCTGACCGTCCCCGGCCTGGCCGTCGGGGCGGCCGGACGCGCCGCCCGGCTGCTCGCGGCCGAGGTCGAGCTGGGCGGACAGGCCGGTCGCGGCGAGGTCGCGGCGCAGGTCCGGCAGGGCCGAGCGCAGCGCGTCGCGCGCGGCGTCGGACGCCCCGACGAGCTCGATGCGCACGCCCTCGGCGCCGATGTGCGCGACGACCCGCACAGGACCGAAGCTGTCCGGGTCCACCCGGAGGGTGAGGACGTGGTCGCCGACGGGCAGGGTGCGCAGCGTCGCGAGCCGCGCACCGAGCTGCTCGGCCAACGACGGCGCCGCGGGCTGGGCCGCGCCGGCCGGGACCGGGGCGGGGGTCGATGCGACCGACGCCGTCTCGGCCGGGACGCCGACGACGGCGACCCCGGTCGGCGTCGCGCCCGACGCGCCGGCGGCGCTCGCCGCGGGGGCCGTCGGAGCCGGTGCGGAGGTACCCGTGCCCGGGGCGCCGTCCCCGTCGACGGAGGGGTCCGTGAGGCCCAGGGACGCGAGGGCGCCGCCGACCAGGGTCCCGACGGTCGTGCCCGCCGACCCGCCGACGGGCGCGGTGGTGGGCGCGGCACCGGCGTCGCGATCCGCGCCGAGGCTCGCCGGGCCGGAGCCGGGCCCGGTGGGGGCGCCGGGAACGGTCGGCACCGGGGAGGTGCCGGCACCCGTGCCGGTGGTCGTGCCGGCCGCCGCACCGGGGGTCGTGCCCGAGGTGGCGGTCGCCCCCTCGGGGTCGGAGGTCCCCGCCCGGGCGGCCGTCTGCGCCATGAGGCGGGCGGTGAGGTCGAGGACGACCGCGAGCGCCTCCTCACCCTCGGGCGGGACGGCCGTGGACGTCGTCGTGGGCGACGGGACGGCGGCGTCCGCCGCGCCGCGCGCGAGGTCCGCGATGGCGCCGTCGACGACGGCGCCGACCGTCGTGAGCGCGGGGGCGCCGCTCGGCGTGCCCGCGAGGGCCGCCTCGCCGGGCCGGGCGCCGTCGGCGGGCGCGTCGGTCGCCGGGCCGCGCTGGGTCGGGACGTCCGTCGCACCCGGACGATCGGTCGTCCGCGGGCGGTCCGCAGCGCCGGCGCGGTCGGCAGGAGCGGGACGCGTCGTGTCGTCCCGCCGCTCGCGCGCGCGGCGGTCCTCCCGGGCCCGGTCGACGGCGTCCTCGAGCGTGCGCGAGAAGTCGCCGTCGGCGGTCGGCGAGCCGGGGCGCGCGGGCCGGGCGTCCGGCTGCGGCGGCGGGGCAGGCAGCATGACGATCGTGGTCATCGGGTCACCCCAGGGCTCGTGGTGGTCGACAGGGCGGTGGTGCCCGGCCCCGTCGTCGTCGGTGCGCCGGCGGCGGTGGCGCGGCGGGTCGCGGCCTCGTCGAGGACGAGCTGCTCGGCGCGCTCGCTCTCGAGGCGCACCGTCTCGTCGTGCCGCTCCTCGAGCTTGCCGAGCGTCGTGGCGGCGACGCGGGTCGCGGACCACGTGGCGGTGCGCTGCTCCGCGACCGCGGCGGCGGCCTGGACGGCCAGCGTCGCCTCGGTGAGCATCGCGCCGAGCGACGCCCGCGACGCCACGGCGACCTGCCAGGCGAGCGTGTCCGTCCGCTCGGGCATCCCCGCGTCGTTGAGCAGCGCCTCGGTGTCCCGGCGGCGCTGCACGGCCCCGGCCTTCTCGGCGTTGGCGCGCGCGACCTCGGCGGCGGCCTGCTCCTCCTGGAGCTTGCGCAGCCGCAGCAGGCCGGCCAGGCGGAAGCCGCTCACGACGCGCCGCCCGCAGCGGCCGGCGCGCCGAGCACACCGGCGAGCGCCTGGAGGTGCTGCCAGGACCGGCCGGCGTCCGCGACCTCGTCCATCCCCTGCCGCAGGAACGCGTCGATGGCGTCCGCGTGCGCGACGCCCGCGTCCACGAGCGGGTTCGATCCCGTCACGTACGCGCCGACGTCGAGCAGGTCCTGCGCCCGACGGCGCGCCGCGAGCACCTGCCGCAGCCGGGTCGCCGCCGCCTGCTGCTCCTTGGTCGTGACGCGGGTGGCGACGCGGGAGACCGAGCCGAGCACGTCGATGCTCGGGAAGTGCCCGGCGACGGCGAGGTCGCGGGTGAGGACGACGTGCCCGTCGAGGATCGAGCGGGCGGCGTCGGCGATGGGCTCGTTGTGGTCGTCGCCGTCCACGAGGACGGTGTAGATGCCGGTCACGGAGCCGCGCTCGGCGGTGCCGGCACGCTCGAGCAGCTGAGCGAGCAGGGAGAACGTCGACGGCGGGTACCCGCGGGTGGCGGGCGGCTCCCCGACGGACAGGCCGATCTCGCGCTGCGCCATGGCGACGCGGGTGAGCGAGTCCATCATGAGGACGACGTCGCGGCCGGCCTCGCGGAACGTCTCGGCGATGCGGGTCGCGACGAACGCCGCGCGCAGGCGGACCAACGGGGGCTCGTCCGACGTGGCGACGACGACGACGCTGCGCGCCAGCCCCTCCGGGCCCAGGTCGTCCTCGAGGAACTCGCGGACCTCGCGTCCCCGCTCCCCCACGAGCGCGATGACGGAGACCTCGGCCTCGGTGCCGCGCGCGACCATCGACAGCAGGCTCGACTTGCCGACACCGGACCCGGCGAAGAGGCCGATGCGCTGGCCGCGGCCGACCGTCGTCATGGTGTCGAGCGCCCGCACGCCGAGCGCGAGCGGGGTGTCGACGCGCGCCCGCTGCAGCGCGTGCGGCGCGGAGCCGGTGACGGGGGCGTGCCCGCCGCCGAGCGGTCCCTTGCCGTCGATCGGCCGACCGAGGCCGTCGAGGACCCGCCCGAGCAGGGCGTCGCCGGTCGGCACGAGGAGCGGCCGGCCGGTGGACCGCACGGGCAGCCCGACCCGCAGGCCGTGCACCTCCCCCAGCGGCATGCACCGCAGGACCGACGACGTCGCCGCGACGACCTCCGCGACGGTCGTCCCCTGCTCCGCGTCCCCGATCTCCAGCAGGTCCCCGACGGCACCCGGCAGCCCCGCGACGTCGACCGACAGACCGACGACGGCGTGCACGCTGCCGACCCGCTCGGGTGCCGCGGCGGCGAGCGCGCGGACGAGGGCAGGGTCGAGCAGCGCAGCGCGTGCCGGGTACGACGCGGCGCCCGCGGACGGGACGGCAGGGGGCACGTCCGCGACGCCGGTGCGCGGCGTCGGGAGCGTCGGCAGCGTCGGCGCGCTCATGACTGGTCCTCCAGCAGCGCGCGACGCGCGCGGTCCAGCGCGGTCGAGATCTGGGCGTCGAGGTAGCCGGTCGGGTGCTCGCTCACGGCGTCGCCGGGCCGCAGCCGCGGGTCGGCGACGAGCGCGACGCCGTCGGGCAGCGAGCGCTCGCCGGAGGCGAGGACGGCCCGGACGTGCGCGAGGTCGGCCGGGTGCAGCCGGATCGTGTGGACCCCGAGGTCTGCGGGGACCGCGAGGGCCCGGTCCAGCAGGGCGCGGGCCCCGGCGGGGCCGGGGGTGAGCTCGCGCTGGAGCACCGCCTCGGCGAGCGCGAGCGCGGCCTCGAGCAGCGTGCGCCGGGCGTCGTCGACGACGGGGGCCGTGCGGCCCGCCGCCGCGGCGACGGCACGCTCGAGCACCCCCAGCGCCCCGCCGACGGCGTCCTGGCGCGCCCCCTCGGCGGCGAGGTGCTCGGCGGCGAGCCGGGTGCGCAGGGCCGCGGTCTCCTCGGCCGCGGCCCGGGCGCCGGCGGCGAACCCGGCCGCGAAGCCCGCGCTGCGGGCGCGCTCGGCGGCCTCGGCCGTCGCGGCGGAGGCGACGGGAAGGAAGGCGGGCCGGAACGCCGTCGTCGGCGCGTGCGCGGGCGCGGTCCCGCCGACGACGGAGGCAGCAGCGGCTGGGGCGGCGGTCCGGGCCGCAGCGGGGGCGAGCGTGCCCGTCTCAGGCGACATACTCGTCCTCGCCCTCGCGCCGGATGACGATCTGGCCGGACTCCTCGAGCTTGCGGATCGCCTGGACGACCTGGGCGCGCGCGTCCTCGACCATCGACAGGCGCACCGGGCCGAGCAGCTCGATCTCCTCGTCCAGGTTCTCGCGGGCGCGCTCGGACAGATTCCGCATGATCTTGTCCCGGACCTCCTCGTCCGCGCCCTTGAGGGCGACGGCGAGCTGGCCCATCTCGACCCCGCGGAGCACGAGCTGGATCGCGCGCTCCTCGAGCAGCGTGATGTCCGCGAAGACGAACATGCGGCTGCGGACCTCGTCGGCGAGCGACTGGTCGCGCGCCTCGAGGCCCTCGAGGATGAGCTTCTCCGTGGTCGGGTCGGCGCGGTTGATGATCTCCACGAGCGGCTGGACGCCACCGACGGCGGACATCTCCTGCGGCGTGAGCACCGCGGACGCCTTGCGCTGGAGGTTCTCGGCCACGACCGTCACGACGTCGGGCGACGCGCGCTCCATGAGCGCGATGCGGTGGGCGACCTCGGCCTGCACCGCGGGTGACAGGCCGGTCATGATCGCCGACGCGTGGTCGGGCCGCAGGTGCGCCAGCACGAGCGCGACCGTCTGCGGGTGCTCGCCGGACAGCAGCGAGATCACCTGCCGGGCGTCGGCGTACTGGAGGAACTCGAAGGGCTGGCCCTGCAACGACGTCGCGAGGCGCTCGAGCATCCCTGCCGCGCGGTCCCGGCCGACGGACGCCTCGAGCAGCGCCTGGGCGACGCCGAGCCCGCCCCGGCCGGTGAAGGACGTCCCCATGGCCGCCTCGTGGAACTCCTCGATGACGCTGTTGGCCGTCTCGGGGTCGACGCGCTCGAGGCGCGCGATCTCGGTGGTGAGCTCCTCGATCTCCGTCTCGTCGAGCATCGACATGACGCGGGCGGCCTGCTCCTTGCCGATCTGGATGAGCAGGAGTGCGGCCTTCTGGGTGCCCGTGAGCTCTCCCGGGACGGTCCTGGTGCTCACCGGCGACCACCGACCAGCCAGCCGCGCAGGGCCTCGGCCACCTCGGCCGGCTGGTCCGCCGCGAGCGCCATGAGGTCCTCACGCTTCGCGGCGACCGGGTCGACCGGGACCGCGGCGGGCAGCAGCGGCGTCTCGAGCTCCGCGGCCTCGAGGGCGGCGGCGGCCTGCGCGGCGGCCGCGGCCTGCGCGGCCTCGAGCTCGAGGGCGCCGAGGTCGATCGCCTCGCGACGGGCGCGGCGGGTGCGGCGGGCGAGGAGGACGGCCAGGACGATGACGACCAGCAGGACGACGCCCGCGATGATCGCGGTCCGCAGGAGCGAGGCCTGCTGCTCGGCCTGGGCCTGCTCGGCGGCCGCGGCGAGCGCGGTCTCGGCGGCCTCGGCGTTCGTGGCGTCGAAGGCCATGCGGGAGACGGAGACGACGTCGCCGCGCTCGGCGTCCACGCCGGCGGCCGCCGCGACCGACTCCTGGAGGTCGTTCATGTTGATCGCCGCGCTCGCCTGCTCGGAGACGACGACGGAGACGGACTGGCGCCGGACGCTGCCGGGCGCCGTCGTCAGCTGCTCGACGACCTTGTTGACCGGGTTGTTCACGGTGGCGGACTCCTTGCGGTAGTCCCCGCCGCCGTTCTCCCCACCCGGCACGGCGATGTTGTCCGGCCCGAGCACCCCGCCGACGGGGGCGCCGGTGCCGGTGAACTCCTCGGTGGTGGTGGAGGAGTTCAGGGGCGGCAGGCCCTCGGTCGCGGTGTAGGTCTCGGAGGTGCGGGCCGTCTGGTCGTAGTCCAGCTCGGCCGTCACGCTGACGACGGCGTTCCCGACCCCGACCAGCGCGTCGAGCATGGACTGCACGTTGGCCGTGACGCGTCCCTCGTACTCGCCGGTCTGCGCGCTCTCGAGCCCTCCGCCGGCCTGTCCGCCGACGGCGGAGAGCACCTTGCCGTCCGCGTCGATGACGGCGACGTCGGTGGGGTCCATGCCCTCGATGCCCGCCGAGACGAGGTGGACGATCGCCTGGACGGACTCGGTGCTGAGCGCAGAGCCCTGCGCCGTGCGGACGAACACCGACGCGGTCGGGTCCGCCTGCTCGTCGACGAAGACGCTGTCCTCCGGCATCGCCAGCCGCACGGACGCCTCCTCGACGCCGCGCATCGCGCCGATGGTGCGGGCGAGCTCGCCCTCGACGGCGCGCTGGTAGGTGACCTGCTGCTGGAAGTCCGACGACGTCATGCCCATGTCGTCCAGGAGCGAGTACCCCGCGCCGTCGGCGTCGGCCGGCAGGCCCGCCGCGGCGACCGCGAGGCGCTGGGAGTACAGCTGGTTGTTCGGCACGAGGATCGTCGCGCCGCCGTCGGTCAGCTCGTACTGGACGCCCTCGGACTGCAGGTGGTCGACGATCGCGCTGGCGTCCGTCGCGGAGAGGTTCGCGAAGAGCGGGCTCAGCGTGGGCTTGCTCAGCCACGCCGAGAGCGCGACGCCGCCGAGCACGAGGCCCGCGATGCCGATGAGGGCCAGGATCTTCTGGCCGAGGTCGAGCTGACGGGCCTGGTCGGACAGCCGCCCGAGGAGGCCGGTGATCTGAGCGGGCATCAGGCCTGCATCCTCATGATCTCGGTGAACGCCTCGACGGCCTTGTTGCGGATCGCGGCGGTGAGCTCGAGCGTCACGCCGGCCTGGGCCGAGGCGATCGTGTAGTCGTGGATGTCGTCGAGGTCACCGGTCACGGCCTGCACCGCGAGGGCGCTGGACCGGGACTGCATCGCCTGGAGGTTCTCCAGCGCGCCCGCGACGTCGAGGGAGAAGGGGGCCGTCGGGGCCCCGGCTGCCGTCGCGGCCGGGGTCCGGGCGGCGGCCGAGAGGCCGGCGACGCCCTCGACGCCGAGGCCCGGGACCGGGCCGATCGCGGGGATGCTCATCAGCTGCGTCCGATCTGGAGGGCGGCCTGGTAGGTCTCCTTGGCCCGGTCGACGACGGCGGCGTTGGCCTGGTAGCCACGCTGCGCCATGATCAGCTGGGTCATCTGGGCCGACATGTCGATGTCCGGGTAGCGCACGTAGCCCTGCTCGTCGGCGAGCGGGTGCTGCGGCTCGTAGACGAGGCGGCCCTCGGCGCTGCCGAGCTCGATGCCCGCGACCTGGACGCCGCCCTGGCCGCCGTACTCCATCGCCTGCGCGACGACGTACTTCGCCTGGAAGGCGGCCTCGTCGGTCGGGCGGACGGTGGTGAGGTTCGCCAGGTTGTCGCTGACCGCGTCGAGCCACTTGCGGTAGACGGTCATGCCGGTGCCGGCGACGCCGATCGCGCCGAAGGTGGTCATCAGGCGGTCCTCATCGCGGTGCGCAGGCGGGAGAAGGTGCCGTCGATCGCCTGCGTCGCGAGCTGGTAGCGCAGGTTGGTGTCGACGTTGAGCAGCGTCTCGGTGTCGAGGTTGACGTTGTTGCCGTTCTCGCGGGTCGGCTCCAGCGAGCGGTCCACCCGCGCGGAGCCGGCTGCGGCGGCGGGGTTCCCGTCACGGACCGCGGCGGCCAGGGACTCCTCGAAGGACACGCGCCCGGCGAGGAAGCCGGGGGTGTGGATGTTCGCGACGTTGTCCGCGATGACGCGCTGGCGCAGGGCCAGGCCGTCGAGCGCGGTGTTCATCGCGACGAAGCTCACGGACGTGAACACGTCAGGCCTCCGAGTGATCCGGTGGTCGGGCGGTCGGCCGGTCCATGGCCTGGTGACGAGCGATCCGTGCTCGGGTGTGTGATCGGTCCGAGACGAAGATCAATGAGAGGTCCGTGCGACTTGTTTCGGCGCGTGATCAGCGCTTTCACCCGCTCGGGTGCACGCAGGGCGCGCACGGACCGGGCGCTGCGCCGCGAAACGGGCGGCGTGCGGCGGCGCGTCAGGCGGGGGTGTCGACGTAGACCGGGGACGACGGCGGCTGGGTGCGCATCGCCTCGACCGCGCGGCTGTGGCGGCGGGAGAGGTCCGCGGCCTCGGCGACCTGGCGCGCGACGGCGATCTGCCGGTCCAGGAGCGTGCGGGCACGGTCGACGAGCGTCAGCGGCATCGGGCCGAGGCCGGCGGGCGGCGCCCACGGGTCCGGCGGGTCCTGGGCCACGTGGCCGAGGGCGAGCATCTGCTCGGCGAGGTCCACGTCGATCTCGAGCGCGCTGAGCGCGTCGCCCCAGGCGGCGTCCCAGTCGGCCGACGACGGCGCCGCAGGCGCGGCCGCGCGCGGAGCGCCGGGCTGGGGCTGGGGGGTCA